>CAISQQ010000442.1 GCA_903887655.1 uncultured Burkholderiales bacterium | reverse complement strand
TCGATCAATGGAAAACGTTTCTCTACATCGCCCAGGCCTTCATGCAAAGCTCACCGACGCCCCTGGCTGGCAGCTTTCATTGGGAGGACTTGCGTGCCCAGGTGATGCTGCCCGCAGCACTCTTGAATCGTCCCTATCCCGCGACCTGGCGTTTGGTGGTGGATGCGAGTGGGAGATGGTTGACGTGCACCCCCATGTCCGAGGCGGCCATCGGCATGTTGGCGCAGTGGACCACGCCCGCGGGTGTGGCCATGCAGCGGGTAGAAACGCCGAGTGCTGAGCGCTTCATGGTGCTGGGCAGTGAGCCAAGCCTCTACCAGATCTGCCCATGAGGCCTGGGCCTCTTGGTGCGCATGCGTCTGCCTCTGGTCTCCAAGGCCAGAGCGCTTCAGGCAGAGCGCGCACGCGTGGCTTCAAGACCCAGCGGGGTTGGGGTTTGCTCGAGGCCATCTTGGGCCTGGGACTGCTGGCCTTGGTGTTCGCGGGTGCCTTGGGTTTGCAGCAGCGGCTGGCCGATCGACGCCTGGGCGCGGCCCAAGCCGACGCTGTGGCGAGCTTTACCCAGTTGGCCGCCCAGTTCTTCGTGGCCCACCGCTTGGAGATCGACGTCCTCATGGCTGGCAGCAGTGCCGACACCGCCCACCTCTGCCAGATCAATGTGCTGCCTTCCTCGGGCCTGGGCTTGGCCGCGCTCGACCCCCAAAAGCACACCTGTGCGATCGACTCCACGCTCTTGCTCGCCCGCGGCCTTTGGCCCAGCGGTGTGCCCGTGGACAGCGGTGTGGCGCGTTGGGTCGCGGTGTTTCGGCAAGTGCGCGTGCGCGCTGAGGCCACCGGGGCCGATGAGGTCTTGGTGCTGAGTGCGGCGCTGCAAAACGGTCAAATTAAAACCGAAGGCGAGGTGGCCTATGCGGGCAGCGAGCAGTCGTTCTTGGAGCAAATGCAAGCGAGCATGGCGATTCTTGGCGGCGCAGCGGGGTTTGTGCCACCGGGCCACGATGTGGGTGGGTGTCACTACAACGCCTCGGTGCGTGAAGCGTGCGGCAACACCTGGTCGGTCACGTTGTCGGACTTCATTGATTTTTGAAGCCCTTGGCTGGTTTGTGGTGTGTCGGTGGTGTGTCGATCGCGTGTCGATGGTGTGTCAAATCGATGACTCATGGATGTCAAATGACCGGTTCTGTTGAGAATGCAGAGCAATGACGAAGCGACGTAATGACGTAATGAATTGGTCACATTGAATTTCTAGAATTCACCAACTCTAGAAGGACCGATATGAACCCGCAATTTGTCAAACACGCCCGCACCCTCGCCATCAGCTCGATGCTGGCGAGCCTCGCCTCCGTGAGCTCCGTGACCTTTGCGCAGGACAGCGCCATGAAAGAGTCAGAAGGCTCGCAACTCCAAGCCGTCACAATCATTGGCACACGGGCAAGCCCCCGCACTGCGCTCGACTCGATGACGCCAGTTGACATCATTTCACGCCAATCTATTGAACAAACCGCCGTCTCCACGCTCACCGATGCCTTGGCCGACTTGGTCCCCTCGTTCAACGTTCAAACGCTGCCTGCACTCGATGCCACTATTTTTGTGCGCCCAGCGCGCTTGCGCAACCTCTCCCCGGACGAGACCTTGGTCTTGATCAACGGCAAGAGAATGCATCGCTCGGCCATGATGATGAACCCAAGCTACGGCAGCGCATTCCAAGCGCCTGACCTCGACCAAATCGCCACGAGCTCACTCAAGTCCATTGAGGTCTTGAGAGACGGCGCGTCTGCCCAATACGGCTCCGACGCCATTGCGGGCGTGATCAATCTCAATTTGGACGACAGCTTGGAGTGGAGGGGCTTTGCCCAAACCGGCAAGTACTTTGCCGGTGACGGCGTGGGCACGCGCGTGGGACTGCATGGCGGATGGGGCGATCGGCAAGCATTTTTTGCCATGACCACCGAGTACACCCGAGATGGCGGGACATCGCGCTCGGTGCAGTCTTCCAACGCCGCGGCCAGCCAAGCGGCCTATCCCACATTGCAGTTCCCCAACCCCGATGTGAGCTGGGGAAACCCGTCGCGCGAAGCGTTGCGCTTGGCCTTCAACTCGGCGATCGAGATGTCTGATAAAACCCTCTACAGCTTTGGCACCTACGGCCAGGGCAACGGCACGGGTGACTTCAACTACCGAGGACCTGCAGGCAGCTACGCCAGTTTGTTTGCCAACAACGCTGCCTTTCCAGGTTGGAACTTAAAACAAGTCTACCCCACCGGCTTCACGCCGCATTTCAAGAGCTCAGACAACGACATGTCGTTTTACGTGGGTGTGAAAAGCAACGCCGAACCTCAGCAACTCAAGTGGGACTTGAGCTACGGTGTGGGTCAAAACAACATCGCCTACGCGATGTCCAACTCGATCAACGCGTCCCTTGGCCCACTGAGCCCGACGTCGTTTGACGATGGTGGTGTGCATCAAACCGAGCACTTCATCAATTTTGATATCTCCAAACCCATCTCCCTCACCTCTTATGAGGAGCCGGCGGTCTGGGCCGCTGGGGTGGAGTTGAAAAATGAAATCTTCTCCATCAGTGCGGGTGACCCAGCGTCCTATGCCTTTGGCCCCGGCGCACCCAGTTTGTCCTGCTGCTCGAGTGGTTTTCCGGGCTACTCTCCACTCTTGACGGGTGTGCATCAACAAGGCTCGAAAGCCGCGTATGCTGACTTGTTCTTGCCCTTGTCCAAACGCCTGAGTGTGGACGCTGCTTTGCGCTATGAAAACTACGACTCCTTTGGCGACTCTCTCACCCACAAGTTGTCCTCCAGGTACGAGATGAAGCCGTTTGCCATCCGCGGCTCCTTGTCCAGTGGCTTTAGAGCCCCCACCACGGCACAAATTTACAGCGAAGGCTTGTCGCAGTATTTGCCCAGTGCCACCTCTCCCATCGCCACCGTGGGCCGTTTCAGCCCCGTGGGTCCTGTGGCACAACTCTTGGATCAGCGCGCGGGTGTGGCCATCACCTCATTGAAGCCAGAGACGTCCAACAACTTGTCTTTGGGCACCACTTGGGAGTTGGACCACGGCTATTCGGGCAGCTTGGATTTTTTCAAAATCGACGTCAACAACCGCTTGAACGCGAGCTCGACCTACACCTTGACACCGTCTGAGACGGCCGCTTTGAACGCCACCAAAATCCCCAACTTGCAAAACGTGAGCCAAGCGAACTTTTTGCAAAACAACTTCAACACCACCACCCAGGGTGTTGAGTTGGTGCTGCAAGACAGCTCACGGCTGGCCGGCGGCAAGTTGAATTCAAGCTTGGCCCTGAGCGTGATCAACACCAAGGTCAACAGCGGCTCCATCACCGCCAACCCCTACGCCAAGCAAGTTTATGAAAACAGTCTGCCCAAGAATCGCGCCACACTGAGCTCGACCTACACGACCGGTTCGTGGGACATCATGGGTCGGGTGCGCTACTACGGATCGTGGACCGACTGGTCGGATGCCTTCCCAAGCACGGCCACCCCCGGTGCAACCTATCCCACCTACAACCCCCAGGTGTTTTCAGCGATCACGTTTGCGGATATTTCCGTGGGTTACGCCTTGGATAAAAATACCAAGATCACGGTGGGCGCAGACAACGTCTTCAACACCTACCCCGACGCGTCCAAGTCGCAAACCTTCAGGGGCTTGATCTACTCACGCAACTCGCCTTACAGCACCAATGGCGGCTTTTACTACGCCAGAGTCAGCGCGAAGTTCTGACGAAAAAGAAAGGGCCCGTTCAAATAACGGGCCCTTTGATTTTGAACTTGCCCAAGACTTAGAACGCAGGAAGTCACGGACTTAGGCCTCATGGCCTCATGGCTAAAGTTTCGAGGCTTTCATCGCGCCTTGGCGTCTACCCTGGGGTGGAGGTGGACTGGGCGCCTGGAAGATTGGGGTCGACCACGTAAGTCGCCGCCGTTGCAATGGCACTATCGGGGTTGTTCACATCGGCGAGCGCCATCACTCGGGCGGTGAGCAATTGAGGCGTCATCGAAAAACTCATGTAGCCGCGTTGATCGCTGCGCGCGTACTTCAGGTGTGGGCTCCAGGGTCTGAGTTTTTGCAGCAAGGCGTTGTCAACCCCGACGCTGGAGATGGATGTCCCGCAAAACTCGGTGGCCAAGGTGCGTGAGGATGGATCGTCGAAATTGCTTTTCAGATCCGACACAAAATGCGCATGCACGTCGCCCCCGAGAGTCACCACGCCGCTCACCTTGCGCTGGGCAATCGAGTCAAGCAGCCTGGCACGCGCATGGGGGTAGCCGTCCCAGCCATCGGTCCAGTAGCTCCCGAGCTCAGGCGCTGCGGTGCTGCCCCAACTCAAGGGCGACATCAAGGTCTGCTGGGCCACCAAGTTCCACGGCCTTTGCAGGTCCCAGCCCCGAGTGAGCCACTGCTCTTGCTGCATGCCAAGTATTGTTCGCGTGGGGTCTTGCAGCGCCATGCATTCGGCTCGCTTGACCACATTGCTGCCGCCCTTGCCGGGTTTGGGGCAAACTTGGGGGTCGCGGTACTGGCGATCGTCAAGGAAGTGGATTTTGGCCAGTCGCCCCCAGTCGGTTCGTCGATAGAGGGTCATCTCGACGTTGCCATTGATCAATCGGGGTCGCATGGACATGGGCAAGGGCATGTTTTCCCAATAGGCTTGGTAAGCCTCGTTTCTTTGCCTTTGAAAATCGATTTGCAAATCTGCGCCTTGCAAACCCGCATAGTCGTCGTCGACTTCGTGGTCATCCCAAATGCTCATCCAAGGCGCGATGGCATGGGCCGCTTGCAGTGCGGGGTCACTTTTGTACTGGGCGTAGCGGGCACGGTATTGCTCGAGTCGGGTCACGCGGGGGCCTTCGTGCATTCTCACGCGGCCTTCGATGGGACCGTATTCATAGATATAGTCTCCCAAAAAAAGCACCAAATCGGGCTCTTCTTTGACGATGTGCTTCCAAGCGGCGTAGTGACCTTGGTCCCAGCGCTGACAACTGGCAATGACAAAATTCAAGGGCTCAAGAGCATCCACGCGCGGAGTCGTGCGGGTGCGCCCCGTGCTGCTGTGCTCTCCCAAGGCGTTGAAGCGGTACCAGTAGGGAGTCGAGGGCTGCAGGCCCACCAAGTCCACATGCACACTGTGGCCCCAAGACGCTTGAGCCATGCTCGAGCCGTGGCGAACGATCGACTTGAATTGCGCGTCGCGTGAGACCTCCCATCGCACTGGCGTGTTGGCCAACAAGGGGGCTTTGTTTGGGTCCTCGCTGAGTCGAGTCCAAATGGTGAAGCCTTGTGGGTGAGGCTCGCCGCTGGCCACCCCCAAACCAAACAGGGACGGGGAGGGCGTGGAGGCAAAGAGCGCTGGGGCCTGCAGTCCCAGCAGTCCCAAGGACACGCCACTCCCCAGGGCTTTGAGCAGATGGCGTTTGCTGATGGACGAGTCGGGTGTTGGCATGGTGATTGAGAGCGTGCTCTATTGAATGGAGGTGATTTTGATGCTAGGGTGTTGAAATGTCATGGCCATGACAGGGGACGTGGTTGCCGGGGGCCTGGGTTGGCTGTGCTGGCCGCTCAGCCAGCACCCTGGCGGCTCATCCAACCAGAAAGCAGCCTGGGCTCATGGCGATGAGCCCAGACTGCACGCGTCTCGCAACGCGTCCCGAAATGCGTCTCTAAATGCGTCTTACCACGCGGGGGACTTAAGCCTTTTTGGCCATTTCTGTGGCACTGGCTTTTTTCGGTGTGGCCTTGGTGTCGACCTTGGCATCAGTCTTGGCCTCTGCCTTGGCATGCAGTGTCGCTCCTTTGGCGCTAGAGCCCATCGAGACGTGCGCTGGGGTGATGCTGCTCGGTGCGGTTTTCGCTGGCGATGCTCCCGTGGTGGGGGCGGGTGTGGTGGCTGGCGCTACAGTGGTCTTGGCCGCGTGCTCTGAGCCTTTGCCCATGCCTTGGCTGGGGGCTTGAGTAGGAGCTTTCTTGCTCACGGCAACTGCGGGTGTGGGAGCCGATGCAGTTGATGCTTGAGGTAATGCAGCTGGCGCTGATGCAGCTTTGCTGGCAGCGGGTGTGGTCGTCGTTGTTGCAGGCGTTGACGCTGACGCTGCGGTGGTGAGCGGTGTTACTGAGGACGATGTTGACGCTGTGGGTGCGGTGGCAGCCAGAGCCATGCCTGCGAAAGTGGTGAGGGTCAATGCGGTGATGATGAGCTTGTTCATGATGAGTCCTTAGATTTTGAATTGCTCCACAATTCGAGGAGTACATCTACAACGGGTGCGTTGTCGCTTGTGTTGACGCAAATAAACAATTATTTGTGTCAACCCTGGCCGCTGAATTCACGTTGATGTCGGCTTTGAAAAACCTTGAGCGAGAGCCACAGCCAGCGATGTTTTTGCGTCGCTGCCCGACCAGAATCGGCAGGCCCGCCGACACGGGTAAGATAGAAGTTTTGGCAGTTGATGGGTGCGCACATGATTGAAGAAAACGTTGAATTCTCCTCGAACGGCTTGAAGCTCTCGGCGGTTGTCTCTCGTCCGAGCGACCTCAAGCCTGGCGAACAACGCCCGGCCATGCTCGTTCTCCACGGCTTTGGCAGCACCAAGAACGCGCAAAATGTCTTGGGGCCTGTCAAGGCCTTGGACGAGATGGGCTACATCACCTTGCGCTTTGATATGCAAGGTTGTGGCGAGAGTGAGGGCCGCCGTGGTCACTAGCTGTGCATGGATCAGGTGCAAAACACCAAAGATGCTTGGACGTTTTTGAATGGCCACGCGAGCGTTCAAAGTGCCCGCGTTGGTGTGATCGGTTCAAGCTTTGGTGCGGCTGTGGCGATGTACACCGCTGCCGTCGATGAGCGCGTGGCGGTGGTGATTTCATCTGGCGGGTGGGGGCACGGTGAGCGCAAATTCAAAGGCCAGCACCACACGCAAGAGGCGTGGAGAAATTTTCGCAACATGCTCCTCAAAGGCCGGCGCCACTTCAACAAAACGGGCGAGTCCCTGATGGTCGATCGCCATGAGATTGTGCCCATCCCCAACGGCTTGACCCACCAAGTGGTGAGCGGCTCGCTGCAAAAATTCACCCACGAGACGGCCCAAAGCATGATGGACTTCAAGGCCGAGGAGGTGATTCATCGATTGGCCCCCCGTCCCTTGCTGCTGCTGCACAGCTCCAGCGATTCGGTCACCCCCACCGAGCAGTCCATTGAGATTTTCAAGCGCGCTGGTAAAAATGCCGACCTCCATTTGTTTGCCGACACCGATCACTTCATGCTCGCTGAGGGCAACCGCCGTGTCTGGCACGTGGTGAGCGATTGGCTGGCCTTGCATTTGCCTTTGCAGTTGCCTGTGCAAGATTCCCTGCACCCCCCCAAGTCTCACACGTCCTCATGAGCCACAATACCTTGAGCCTGCAGTGGTGTTCACGTCTGGGCTTGGCTTTGCGCTTGGGCTTGACCTTGGCGGCGGCCGCTTGGAGTCTCGGGCCCAGCGCTGCCCATGCCGACGACTACCCCAATCGTCCCCTCAAAATCGTGGTGCCCTACCCGGCTGGCGGGGTCACCGACATGGTGGCCCGCGCCGTGGGCGCCAAGATGAGCGAGCAGTTTGGACTGCCCGTCATTGTGGAGAACCAACCCGCTGCGGGTGGTGTGGTGGGCACCAACGCCATGGCCAAGGCACCCGCCGACGGCTACACCTTGCTGTGCGCCTTTGACAGCTTTGCCACCAACCCGTTCATGTACAAAACCCTGCAGCACGACCCGCTCAAGGACTTTGCCCCGATCAGTTTGATGGTCAAAAGTCCCCAGGTCTTGGTGGTGTTTCCCGGCACGGGGATCAAGAACATGGGGGATTTTTTGCGTGTGGCCAAGGAGGAAGGCGATCGGTTTGCGTTTGCAACGCCTGGAGCGGGGACCTCGAGTCGACTCTCCACCGAGCTCTTGAAGCAATTCGGGCCCTTGGACTCCACCATCGTCACTTACAAAGGCGGCTCGCAAGCCATCACCGATGTCATGGGCGGACAGGTGAGCGCCATGATCGTGTCGGTGAACTTGGTGCTGCAGCACATCCAAACCGGGCGCTTGCGTGCGGTGGGCGTCTCCTCTTTGAAGCCCATTCAGCAACTCCCCGATGTGGCGCCCATTGCCAAGACCTTTGCCGGCTTTGAGGCCCAGTCGTGGTCAGGCATGCTGGTGCCCACGGGCACGCCTCGCCCCATCATTGATAAGCTCAATGCGAGTATCAACAAGGCGCTGGCAGCACCCGACTTGAGAGACAAGTTCACCAGCCAAGGTGCTGAGGTGCTGGGCACGACCCCCGAGGAGTTCGCCCAGTGGCTGCAAAAGGAGTCGAGCAAATGGAGTGCGGTGATTCGCCAGCGCCATATCCAGCTCGATTAGGGGCCCAGTCCCACGCCGCGCATTTTTAGTGCGCAGGCTCGTCGGTGCTGATTTGCTGGGCGGGGCTCAAGCCCGCTGCCACAAACCCACAAGCAAGGGCGCAAGCAACTCAGGCGCCTGGATGGGGCTGTAGTGTCGAACTTTCTTTAAGATGTGCAAATCGGCTTGGGGCAGCAAGGTGGCCAATTCCTGCGCCATGCTCACGGGAGTGGCATAGTCTTCCTCGCCCACCGCGATGGTGCAAGGTCCTGTGTAGTGAGCGATGCGCTCGCGCTCGTTGGCGCCCCCAAGCATGCGACACGTCTGCAAATAGGCGCTCGGGCTGTTGGCCACAAACACGTCCAAGCACGCTTGCACCAAGTCGGTGTGGCTCTTCGCAAACTCGGTGCTGAACCACCTCTCCACTTGAAACTCACACAAGGACGCGAGTCCCGCGGTGTAGCCTTGTTGGCCACGTTTTTCCCAAGCCTGCATGGCGTCTTGGCCGTCCACGCCATAACACGCCGTGGTGTTGAGCAGTCCCAAGGACTTGACCCGCTCGGGGTATTGGCCCGCGAACGCCATCGAGACGGTGCCCCCCATGGAGCAACCCACCACATGCACTTGGGGAGCTTGCAAGTGGTCCACCACCGCCAACAAATCCTGGGCAAAAAGATCCGTGGAATAAGGCCCCTCAGGGCGACTGGAGGCGCCATGACCGCGCATATCGAGGCCCCACAGGGGAGAGGCCGTGTCCAAATGTGCCACGAGTCGCTCCCACATGCTCGCTT
>CAISQQ010000441.1 GCA_903887655.1 uncultured Burkholderiales bacterium | reverse complement strand
GCACAAATGCATGGCCAGGGTCATGCCTTCGGGTTTTTGGGCCACCACTTTATTGACAAAGGCGGCATAGCGATGGGGCAACTCGTCAGGATCATCCCCACGTTGCAAGGCGGCTTGACGCATTTTGTCGTCGCACAAATAGGCCAAATTGGTGTCATCCATTTGGACATAGGTGCACCCTGCAGCGGCCAACGACCTCAACTCGTCGCCATAGGCCTTGGCCACATCGTCATAAAACTGGGGGTCAAGTTCGGGGTAGGCTTCTCGGCTGATGCCCGCACGTCCGCCCCTGAAGTGCAGCATGGTGGGTGAGGGGATGGTGACCTTGGGGGTGTGGCCGGCGCTCACATGGGTTTTGAGAAATTCAAAGTCCGCGAGCTGGATATTTTTGGCGTGAACCACCTTGTCAATGACTTTGATCACTGGGGGGGCCAACTCTTCGCTGCCATCGGGCTTTTTGATGGTCACCGGGATGTCGGTTTTAACGCCACCGAGTTGCTCCAAGAAGTCGATGTGAAAATAAGTTCTTCTAAACTCACCATCGGTGATGCTTTTGAGGCCCACATCTTCTTGGAAAGTGATGATTTCTTTGATCGCGCGGTCTTCGACTTCACGCAATTGTTGTGCATTGATCTCACCTTTGGCTTTTTGTGCACGAGCAGTGAGCAAGTACTCTGGCCGCAAGAAACTGCCCACATGATCAAAACGGGCGGGCAAAATTTTATCTAAAGGCAATGACATGGTGTCTCCACAGTTAATAGTGCGCGAATGTTAAACCATCATTCTCGCCGATTGGCTCAGAAATGGGCATGGGGTGTGAAAAATTTATGTTAAAAACCCCTGCTCCAGGATTCAAGCGCTGGCTTGGCCGCGCAGGCGTCTAAAATAAGGTAAAACCATGATGCTTCTCTTTTCCAACCCCAGTGAGTTCAATTTTCCATGCTGACGCTTTTATTTGATGGCGTGGCTTACGGCATGCTGCTCTTTGTTTTGGCGGTGGGTTTGTCCATCACCTTGGGCCTGATGAACTTCATCAACCTCGCCCATGGCACCTTTGCCATGATTGGAGGCTACGCCATGGTGATGCTGACCAAACAATGGCAACTTCCATTTTTAATGGGTTTGCCACTGGTGTTTGTGCTGACCGCGGCCGTGGGAGCCTTATTGGAAGTCACCCTTTACCGCCGGATGTACAAAAAAACGCATTTGGATCAGGTGCTGTTTTCCATCGGATTGGCTTTCATGTCGGTGGCGGCGATGGATTTTTTCATGGGTTCATCCCAGCAAAACATGGACCTGCCACTGTGGCTTAGAGGCCGCGAGGAGTGGGGACAGGCGCCTTGGGTGCTGGGGGTTGGACATTACCGAGTTTTCATCGTGGCTGTGTGCGCCTTGTTAACCCTGGTGCTGCAGCTCATTTTGTCGCGAACACGGTTTGGCTCACAGTTGCGTGCATCGGTGGACAACCCTGTGGTTGCTTCGGGCTTGGGCATTCCAGTCAACCGGGTGTTTTTGATCACCTTTGCTGTGGGCTCGGGTCTGGCGGGCTTGGGTGGTGCGTTGGGGGCTGAAATCTTGTCAATTGAGCCCCTCTTTCCATTGAAGTACATGATCTATTTCTTGATTGTGGTCGCCGTTGGGGGCACTTCCTCCATCACGGGGCCGTTGTGCGCGGCGGTCTTCCTGGGTGTGGCCGATGTCTTTGGTAAATACTACATTCCGCAGTTGGGTGGCTTTGTGGTTTATGTGTTGATGATTTTGATTTTGCTCTGGCGCCCCCAGGGCCTCTTTGTGCGGGGGTCCAAATGATGAGTACCCAGAGCAGTTCATCGAGCAGTTTTTTGAATTTAAAAACCCGCGCGCAGGTCAAAACCTGGGAGTGGGTGGGCTTGGTGCTGATTTTGGCCAGCCCTTGGGTGTTTGTGTCGCACGCCATGCTGCTCAATGAAATCGCCATCACCGCTCTTTTTGCGGTCTCCTTGGATTTGATCTTGGGCTACAGTGGCATCGTGTCCTTGGGCCATGCTGCGTTTTTTGGTTGGGGATGCTACAGCGCGGGTTTGTTTGCCAAATTGTGGATGCCCGATCCCACCTTGGGTTTGTTGTTTGCCTCATCGAGTGGTGCCCTGTTGGGCTTGATGTTGAGTCTGACCATTTTGCGCGGCACGGACTTGACCCGAATCATGGTCACTTTAGGGGTGTCCTTGATTGGCTATGAGTTGGCCAATCGGCTCAGTGGTCTCACTGGCGGGGCCGATGGATTGCAAGGCGTTTTGATGGGTCCGGTGCTGGGTCAATTTGAGTTCGACTTGATTGGACAAGTGGCCAGTGTCTACTCCGTGACCACCTTGGTGCTGGTGTTGGTGCTCTTGCGCCGCGTGGTCTATTCCCCGTTTGGTGTCGGTCTCACAGCCATTCGCGACAACCGTTTGCGCGCAGAGTCGGTGGGCCTGCCGGTGGCCAGGCGTTTGATGGTGATTTACTGTTTGTCCGCTGCTGTAGCGGCGCTGGCCGGTGCACTGCTTGCGCAAACCACTGGTTTTGCGTCCTTGGATGTGTTTTCGTTTGAACGTTCAGCCGATGTGCTGTTGATGCTTGTCATTGGTGGTGTGGGATGGCTTTATGGTGGAGTGGTGGGGGCGCTTGTCTTCAAATTGATCCAACAAGAGCTCTCGTCCATCACGCCCCAGTACTGGATGTTTTGGATCGGCTTTTTGCTCATCATCTTGGTGATGGTGGGCAGAGAGAGGTTGTTCAGCCCTTTGAGGCGTTTCTTGCCAGGAGGCCGCCCTTGAGTTCTGAGTTCTTTGCCGACGATGTGGTGCTCAAGGCCAGTGACTTGTGCAAAAATTTTGGTGGCATCAAGGCCACTCAACATGTGAGCTTGGCCTTGCCGCGAGGTGCTCGGCATGCTTTGATTGGCCCCAATGGTGCGGGCAAGACGACGTTGATCAACTTACTCACTGGCGTGTTGCCATTGAGCTCAGGGCGCATTGAGCTCATGGGGCAAGACATCACCCCGATGAGCGCCAACCAACGTGTCAAACTCGGTTTGGTCAGGACCTTTCAAATCAACCAACTCTTTGGCTCCATGACGCCCGTCTCAACCCTGGCCTGGGTGGTGTCCCAGCACTTGGGCTTGGGTTCACAATGGTGGAATCCCTTGGGACGCAACCCCATGGTGTTGTCGCGTGTGGATGAGTTGTTGGCTCAGTTTCACCTCAACGATGTGGGCTTGGAGCGGGTGAGCACGCTCAGTTATGGCAAGCAGCGTCTCTTGGAGATCGCCATTGCCCTGGCCTGTGAGCCCAAGGTGCTCTTGCTCGATGAGCCCGTGGCGGGCGTGCCCGCTGGCGAGAGAGAGGAAATTTTGACGACCCTGGGCGAGTTGCCGGCAGATGTTTGTATCTTGCTCATTGAGCACGACATGGATTTGGTCTTTCGATTTGCCAATCGCATGACCGTGCTGGTCAATGGTGCCTTGCTCTGCGAGGGCACCAACGCAGAAATTGCCAACGACCCCCGTGTCAAAGAAGTCTATTTGGGTGCTGAAGCCATTAGCGGGGTGTCCCATGACTGAAATCTTGCGCGTCAATCACGTGGTGGCCGGTTATGCTGAATCGGTCATCTTGTCCGATGTGTCCTTTGTGCTCCAAGAAGGGCATACCCTGGCCTTGTTGGGGCGAAATGGGGTGGGTAAAACCACGCTCATCAACACCTTGATGGGAGTCACACGCCTTCACGCCGGTCACATTGTGTTGGATGGGCAGTCGATTGAGCAGTGGCCTTCATTTAAACGGGTCAATGCGCTCAGTCGGGGTGGGATTGGGTGGGTGCCCCAGGAGCGTGATATTTTCAAGTCCCTCACGGTGCACGAGAACTTAACCGCTGTATACCGCCATGTCGAGTCTGCACACGCTTGGACGCCGGCCAGAGCCTATGAATTTTTCCCCAGGTTGCTCGAGCGTCAGGGCAATTTGGGCAATCAACTCTCGGGAGGCGAGCAACAAATGCTGGCGCTGGCTCGGGCCTTGATGGTCAATCCGCGGTTGTTGCTCCTGGACGAGCCCCTGGAGGGCTTGGCCCCGATCATTGTGCAAGAGATCTTGGCGGCGATTCGGCGCATCACTCGCGAAGAGGGGATGACGGCGATCATCGTGGAGCAGCACCCGCAAATGATTTTGGCCATCTCGGATGAGGCTTTGGTGCTGGACCGCGGACAAGTGGTCTTGCAAGAGTCCGCCGCCAATTTGCTGGATCGTCCCGATTTGCTCGGGGACTTGTTGGGTGTCAAGCACTAACCCAATCACCAAAGCAGTACTGTGTTTTTTTAACCTTGGACAGAAGATGGAATTGATCAATCGTTGGGTGTGTTTGTCGTTGGCGCGTTTGAAGACCCTCGGCCTTTTTGGCGCCTTCAGTCTCTTGGCTTTCGTGGGCGTCGTCTCGCAGGCTCAAACTTACCCCACCAAGCCCATCCGCATCGTGGTGCCCTTTGGGGCGGGAGGCGTGGCCGATCTCACGGCTCGCATCGTGGCACAAAAATTATCCGAAGGTCTTGGTCAATCGGTGGTGGTCGACAATCGACCGGGCGCTGGAGGGGTGGTGGCGGCAGATTTGGTCGCCAAGTCTGAGCCCGATGGCTACACATTGTTCTTGATCTCGAATGGTACGGCGGTGAGTGCGTCTCTCATGCACTCCTTGCCTTTTGATCCGGTCAATGATTTTGTCAACTTGGGACTGTTGGCCACTTTTGACATTGCCATCTTGGTGAATTCGGATTCGAAATTCAACTCGCTCACGGATTTGATTCAACACGCCAAGTCGCATCCGGGTGCGCTCAACTTGGGCAGTATCAACATCGGAAGCACGCAAAATTTGGCCGCCGAGTTGTTCAAGTCCAGCGCTGCCATCGATGTCCAAGTGGTGCCTTTCAATGGCACCCCCGCGGTCATGACGGCTCTCAAAGGCGGGCAAATTGATGTGGCCACTGAAATTTTAGGGCCGGTACTGCCCCAAATCAAAGCCAAAAATTTCAAAGTTTTGGCCTTGACCGGAGAGCAGCGCTCAGTGAGCCTGCCCGATACACCGACGGCCAAAGAATTGGGCATCAAGTCCTTGGTGGCGGCGTCTTGGAACGGCTTGGCTGCACCGGCCAAAACACCCAAAGCGGTGGTCGAGCGCCTTAATAAAGAAATCAATCTCGCGCTACAAAATCCAGCCACCGAGAAAAAACTCTTGGAGCTCAACATCAATCCCAAAGTGTCCACCCCAGCACAAGCGCAAGAATGGTATCTCTCGGAGATCAAAACCTGGGCGCGAGTGATTGAAAAAGCGGGCATTGCCAAGCAGTGAAATCCATGGCGGTGACGGATGTCATAAAATTGCATTCTTTTGGGAAGTCATTGGATCTAAAATCCTAGTCTCCTTCATGCCCACCCATGTTTTGGGGTTTGGGTGTCTCATTGGATGAGACCGGCCCAAGCTCTGAGATGAGGCCCAGCCCTGGGTCCTTCACTCAAAGAACTTCTCTCAGCTAAAGGATATTTCACATGAGCCACCAAAATCCATTGATCATTGATGTGCATGGTCACTACACCACCGCCCCGAAAGCGCTGGAGGAGTGGAGAAACCGTCAAATTGCAGGCATCAAGGATCCACAACTCACCCCTCAAGTCTCAGAGCTCAAGATCAGCGACGACGAGTTGCGTGAAAGCATTGAAAACAACCAGTTGAAATTGATGCGTGAGCGCGGCAGTGACCTCACGATCTTCAGCCCCCGGGCGAGCTTCATGGCGCACCACATTGGCGACTTTCAAGTCTCCTCCACTTGGGCGGCCATTTGTAACGAATTGTGCTATCGCGTCTCTCAATTGTTTCCAGACCATTTCATGGGCGCGGCCATGCTGCCTCAGTCGCCTGGTGTGGATCCCAAGACCAGTTTGGCTGAAATTGACAAGTGTGTGAAAGAGTATGGTTTTGTGGCGATCAACTTGAATCCAGACCCCTCTGGGGGGCACTGGACGTCTCCTCCTTTGAGTGATCGTCACTGGTACCCCATTTACGAAAAAATGGTCGAGCTCGATATCCCCGCGATGATCCACGTCTCGACCAGTTGCAATGCGTGTTTTCACACCACAGGCGCACATTACTTGAATGCCGACACCACAGCCTTCATGCAGTGCTTGACCTCGGACTTGTTCAAAGACTTTCCCACTCTGCGGTTTTTGATTCCCCACGGCGGTGGCGCTGTGCCTTACCACTGGGGTCGATTCCGCGGCTTGGCTCAGGAGCTCAAAAAGCCACTCTTGAGCGAGCACTTGATGAACAATATCTTTTTTGACACCTGCGTGTATCACCAGCCAGGGATTAATTTGCTCACCGAAGTGATCGATGTCAAAAACATTTTGTTCGCCAGTGAGATGATCGGGGCTGTGCGTGGAATTGATCCTCAAACGGGTCATTATTTCGATGACACCAAGCGCTATGTTTTGTCTGCGCCGCATTTGAGTGATGACGATCGCTACCAAGTTTTTGAGGGTAACGCTCGCCGCGTCTTCCCCCGCTTGGACGCCGCACTCAAAGCTCGGGGCGTTTGAGTGCGGGTCACGCAAAATAACGCACTCTCGAGACGCTTGAATTTGATCTCAACTTTCACCGACATAAGGACAACACGATGAGCATGAATCACTTGGGAATGGTCAAGCGCAATATTCCTCGCGCACCCGCATCCACCATCGCCCATTTGGAGAAAATGGGCGTGGCCACCGTCCATGAAGCCATGGGACGTGTGGGCTTGATGCAAAATTACCTCCGCCCCATTTATTCGGGCGCTCGCATTGCCGGCAGTGCCGTGACGGTTTTGGCCCATCCTGGGGACAACTGGATGATGCACGTGGTGGCTGAGCAAATTCAACCTGGCGATATCGTGGTGGTGGCTTTGTCGGCGATCAATTGCGATGGTTTTTTTGGAGACCTCTTGGCCACCTCTTTCAAAGCTCGCGGCGCCAAAGGCCTGATCATTGACTCTGGGGTGCGCGATGTGAGCGAACTCACTGCCATGGGGTTTCCAGTGTGGAGTCGCGGCATCAGCGCCAAGGGGACCATCAAAGCCACGCTTGGGAGTGTGAACTTCCCCGTCGTCTGTGCCGGTGCCCAGGTCAATCCGGGTGATGTGATTTTGGCCGATGATGACGGTGTTGTGGTGGTGCCTTTTGCCCACGCCGAGCAAGCCGCCCAAGCGGCCCAGGCCAGAGAGGACAACGAGGGCGAAAAGCGTGCCAAATTGGCCTCAGGTGTTTTGGGCCTCGATATGTACAAAATGCGTGAGCCACTGGAGAAGGCCGGATTGAAATACGTGGACTAAATACCTGGCTCCAAGGGTGTGGCTGGGTGAAAATCCTGCCCGAGCTGAGCCTAATGGATGGCGGCCACGCCAGCGTGTGATTAACCTCAAGGAAAAGACAAACCAATGACTGAATTTATCAAAACCCCAGGATGGCTTGATTGGTACACAGGACCGAGTAAGCCTCAATTTCAATTGCCCCCAGGTGCAGTCGACGCGCATTGCCATGTGTTTGGTCCAAGCGATATTTTCCCGTATTCCCCTGAGAGGAAGTACACGCCTTGCGACGCGAGCAAGGCGCAGCTCTTTGCCCTCAGAGATCATTTGGGCTTTGATCGCAACATCATTGTTCAAGCCACCTGTCACGGTGCGGACAACCGCGCTTTGCTCGACGCCATGGCGCATTCGGCCGGCAAGGCGAGGGGAGTCGCCACAGTCAAGCGCAGCGTCACCGACCAAGAGTTGCAAACCTTGCATGACGCGGGTGTGCGTGGCGTGCGCTTTAATTTTGTCAAACGTTTGGTGGACTTCACTCCCAAAGATGAGTTGATGGAAATCGCTGCCCGAATCGCTCATTGGGGCTGGCATGTGGTGATTTACTTTGAAGCGGTCGACTTGCCTGAGCTCTGGGACTTCTTTACGCAGTTGCCCACCACCGTGGTGGTGGACCACATGGGACGCCCCGATGTCAGTAAACCCATCGATGGTCCTGAGTTTGAGCTCTTTATGAAATTCATGCGCGAGCACCCCAATGTCTGGAGCAAGGTCACTTGCCCTGAGCGCTTGACCGTGACTGGGCCAGCGGCTTTGAATGGACAACGACACGCCTACCACGATGTGATCCCATTTGCCAAGAAATTGGTGGACAACTTCAGCGACCGCGTCATTTGGGGCACCGACTGGCCGCACCCCAACTTGAAAGATCACATGCCTGATGATGGATTGTTGGTGGATTTCATTCCCCACATTGCCACCACGGCCGCTCTCCAGCAAAAATTGTTGGTCACCAACCCCCGCAGACTTTACTGGCCAGAGGAGAAATAAGATGGCACTCGATAAACCGTATTTGGATGTGCCTGGCACCACCATCTTTGATGCCGAGCAGTCTCGCAAAGGTTACTGGTTGAACCAGTTTTGCATGACGCTCATGAAGCATGAAAACCGCGAGGTGTTCAAGGCCAATGAGCGTGCTTACCTCGACCAGTGGGCCATGAGCGAGGAGCAAAAACAAGCGGTGCTGGATCGTGATTTGAATCGCTGTATCGCTTTGGGTGGGAATATCTATTTCTTGGCCAAAATTGGTGCCACCGATGGCAAAAGTTTTCAGCAAATGGCTGGCAGCATGACAGGTATGACCGAAGAAGAGTATCGCGATATGATGATCAAAGGCGGCAGAAGTGTTGTCGGTAACCGTGTCGTCGGGGAAGATGGGGATGCGCAAGCCCACCGTCAACCTCAGGGACAACATTCACCCCAAGGAGCCCATTGAATGGCACATCTCACAGCGAGCGTTTACACCTCCCACGTCCCCGCCATTGGTGCGGCCCTTGACCTGGGTAAATCGGCAGAGCCGTATTGGCAACCCCTCTTTAAGGGTTACGAGTACTCCAAGCAATGGATGAAGGACAACACCCCCGATGTTGTTTTCTTGGTCTACAACGATCACGCCACCGCGTTCAGCTTGGATATCATCCCCACCTTTGCCATTGGCTGTGCGGCTGAATTTCAACCCGCTGACGAGGGTTGGGGCCCCAGGCCCGTGCCCAAAGTGATTGGGCATCCGGAGTTGGCCAGTCACATTGCTCACTCGGTCATTCAACAAGACTTTGATTTGACCATTGTGAACAAAATGGATGTCGACCATGGCTTGACGGTGCCTTTGTCCTTGATGTGTGGTCAACCCACTGCTTGGCCTTGCCCTGTGATCCCCTTTGCGGTGAACGTGGTGCAATACCCTGTGCCCAGCGGTAAGCGCTGTTTTCAGTTGGGTCAGGCGATTGGTCGAGCCATCGAGAGTTTTGATCAGCCCTTGAACGTTCAGATCTGGGGCACGGGTGGCATGAGCCATCAATTGCAGGGACCGCGCGCGGGGTTGATCAACAAGGAGTTTGATGCGCGCTTTATGGATTTGCTCATCAGTGATCCTGAGGCGGCTGCGGCCATTCCTCATATTGACTATGTGCGCGACGCAGGCAGCGAAGGTATTGAGCTGGTGATGTGGTTGATTGCGCGTGGCGCCATGGCCGACGTCAATGGCGGCGCGAAAGCCCAACTCATGCACCGCTTTTATCACGTCCCCGCTTCCAATACAGCAGTGGGTCACGCGATTTTGAAAAACGGTTGATTTTTTACTTTTTATAGACGGACAGGAACTCGCATGAAAACGATTAAAGTGGCTCTGGCGGGTGCTGGCGCTTTTGGCTCCAAGCACTTGGATGGTATTAAAAACATCGATGGCGTTGAAGTCATCTCTTTGGTGGGACGAGAGTTGGGTAAAACCCAAGAAATCGCCACCAAATATGGCATTGGTCATGTGAGCACTGACTTGGCCGACAGTTTGGCCATCCCGGAAGTCGATGCGGTTATTTTGTGCACCCCCACACAAATGCACGCCCAGCAAACCATGGCTTGCTTGAGAGCAGGCAAGCACGTGCAAGTTGAAATTCCGATGGCCGACAAACTCGACGACGCCAAAGCCATTGTGGCCTTGCAAAAGTCCACCGGTTTGGTGGCCATGGCCGGCCACACGCGCCGCTTTAACCCCTCACACCAGTGGGTTCATCAAAAGATCAAGGCCGGTGAGTTCAACATTCAACAAATGGATGTCCAAACTTACTTTTTCCGCCGCACCAATATGAATGCCTTGGGTCAACCCAGAAGTTGGACCGATCACTTGCTGTGGCACCATGCGGCGCATACGGTTGATTTGTTCGCGTATCAGTGTGGCAGCCCCGTCGTCAAAGCCCATGCTGTGCAAGGCCCGATCCACCCCGCCTTGGGGATCGCCATGGACATGAGCATTCAGCTCAAAGCAGCGAATGGCGCCATTTGCACCTTGTCATTGTCTTTCAACAACGATGGCCCCTTGGGTACCTGGTTTCGCTACATTGGGGACACGGGCACCTATTTGGCCAAGTACGATGATTTGTACAACGGCAAAGAAGAGCAAATCGATGTCTCGAAAGTGGCGGTCAGTTTGAACGGTATTGAGCTGCAAGACCGCGAGTTCTTTGGAGCCATCCGTGAAGGGCGCGAGCCCATCTCGAGTGTGTCCAATGTGTTGGCCTGCTATCAGGTCTTGCACGACTGTGAAGTGCAAATGGGGCATTGAGATCTTTGTCCCTTCGACTTTGTTTCACTTGAGGCACTCACCATGACCCAGCGCTCCATCGGACCTTTCCAAGTCAACCCCATTGGCATGGGGTGCATGAACTTAAGCCACGCTTATGGTGTACCACCAACGCCTGAGCAAGCGGCCAAGGTGGTTTACCGCGCCTTGGATTTGGGGGTGAACTTGTTCGATACGGCTGCCCTCTACGGTTTTGGTGCCAACGAAACGCTGTTGGGCCCTTTGCTCAAGTCCCATCGCTCGGAGATCACTTTGTGCTCCAAAGGCGGTATGGCCGGTGTAGAGTTTCCCGATGGTGTCAAGCGTGTGATAGACGGCAGGCCTGAGGTGATTCGGCGCAACTGTGAGGACTCGTTGAAGCGGCTGCAAACCGAGGTCATTGATTTGTACTATTTGCACCGATGGGATAAAAAGATTCCCATTGAGGAAAGTGTTGGGGCTTTGAGCGACTTGGTCAAAGCGGGCAAAGTAAGGACAATTGGCTTGAGTGAGGTGTCCGCCCCCAGCATTTTGCGCGCTCATGCCGTGCACCCCATCGCGGCCGTTCAAACCGAGTATTCCTTGTGGACCCGAAACCCTGAGATCGCTGTGCTCAAAACATGTCGCGACATCGGGGCTACTTTTGTGGCCTTCAGTCCCGTTGCACGAGGATTCCTGTGTTCGAGCGATCTCCAAAGTGAGACGTTGGAGGCCAAGGACATTCGGCGCGCCATGCCGCGTTTTGAGGCGGCGAATTTGGCAGCCAATCAAAAGCTCTTGGTGCCCTTTTTAGCCATTGCTCGCGAGCAGCACTGCACCCCAGCGCAGTTGGCACTGGCTTGGCTATTGACCAAGGAGCCTGGCTTGGTGGCAATCCCAGGCACGCAAAACATTTTGCACCTGGAGGAGAATTTGGCGGCGTCTTCTTTGCGCTTGAGTGAAGCGGTGATGCAAAAACTAGAAGCCTTGATCAATCACCAAACGGTCAGCGGCAACCGCTACAACGCGCAAAGCTCCATGGAGGTCGACACCGAGGAGTTTGCTTGACGCCCCACCGAGGCGACATCAACTCAACGCAGCACGAGGACGGGAATTTTCGAGTGCGTGAGTACGTTTTGAGTTTCGCTGCCCAAAATTAACTTTTGGATACCCTGCCGACCGTGTGAAGCCATCACAATCAGGTCGGCTTTTTTCTTGGTGGCCACCTCAATGATCGCCTTGTAGATGATGTCGGACTTGGCCACCATCGCCTGGGCTTTCAGGCCCATTTTTTGGGCCTTCACTTGGTCTTGATCCACCACCTCATGGGCCGCTTTGGCCCAACTCTTCTCGATGCGTGCGATCTCTGTGGCTCTGAGCGCCATGGCCCCATCAAAATGGGATTCGATCACCCGTGGGATGACTTTGAGGATGAGGACCTCTGCATCCATCAATTTGGCCAGTTGCAAAGCGTGAGTCACCGCGCGTTTGGACAAGCTCGAGCCATCGTTGCAGATCAAAATTTTGTTGTACATGAAGTCACCTCTTCCTTGGAGTGGATGCTTGGATGGTAGGTGCACGAGCGGATCGGCGTTTTGATGTGCATCAAAAATCTCACGCGTTGCATTGGGTTTGATGACTCCTGCGCCCTTGGCCACGGGGCGCACTGGAGTCGACATGGCGATCCATTTCACGTGTGTTGGGGGACTGAATTGATCATTACCCCTAATAAATACTACTTTATGTTATATTAATAGCGAAAATAGTAATTCATTATGGTTATTATAACGAATTACCTTTTTTCCATCCTCTTTTGAGCAGATGAGCGGGTGAACTTCTTTGAACGGCACTGGGTGCCTTTTTCAGATGGGGAGACACGAAATGCGCGCGATGTTTCTGGCGAGTTTAAGAGGGGTGCTGCGAGGCTTCCCATTCATGCGGGCCGACAGCGGGTGCAAAGCCGCTGACTTGTCCGCCTTGCACTGGCGTCAACTGTTGAGCTCAGGGCTGGGGGCATTGAATGGGCTGCTGGGCGGGGTCGCACTGGCACAGACTCAGCCAGCCCCGCCCGTGAATGCACAGTTGCCCAAACTCTCGGCTGTGGCACAAGGCAGCGTGAGCGTGTCGCAAACGCTCCAAAGCAACGCGGCACAAATGACCGTGCTCCAAACCACACCCAGTGCGGTGATCAACTGGGAGAGCTTCAATGTCGGACAAAACGCACAAGTCAATTTCATCCAGCCCTCGGCGAGTTCAAGTCTCTTGAATCGCATCTTGGACAGCAACCCGAGTCAAATATTTGGGCACATCAAGTCCAACGGCCAACTATTTTTGAGCAACCCCAGCGGGTTTTATTTCTCTCCCACTGCCAGTGTGGATGTGGGTGCCCTGAGTGTCACCTCCTCAAGTCTGTCGGACGAGGACTTCATGTCGGGTCGCTGGACTTTCAATCGAAATGGTGCAAAGGGCGGCATCATCAACGAGGGCAACCTCAACGCCTCCATGGGCAGCTACATCGCCTTGCTCGCACCACAAGTCAGAAATGCGGGAGTGGTGGTTGCCAATTTGGGCACGGTCGCCATGGCGTCTGGTGAGGCCATCACCTTGAACGTGGTGGGTGGCAGCAGTTTGTCGGGCATCACCACCACACCCAGCGCCATCTCGAGTTTGATCTCCAATCAACTGGCGGTCAAGGCGCCTGGCGGTCAAATCCTCCTGTCTGCCTACGCCTTGAATCAACTCCAAGGCGGGGTCATCAACAATACCGGAACGCTCGAAGCGAGCAGCATGACCGCCAAAGGAGGACGCATCGTTTTGGAGGCCAACGAGATCAACTTGGCGAGCACCAGCGTCATGAATGCCACCGGCCCATTGGGCGGAGGCCAAATATTGGTGGGTGGTGCTTGGCCAGGGGCCAGCGACTTGCGCCCCGCCACCCGTGTCACGATGCAACCCCAAGCTCAGGTGGACGCCAGTGCCAGCGTCGACGGCGATGGCGGCACGGTGGTGCTCAAAAGCGATCTGAACAATCCAGGCAGTCTGACGTCGGTGCAAGGGGTCATCAAAGCCCAGGGTGGAAAAAATACGGGCCATGGTGGACAAGTCGAGACATCGGGCTCCCAGCTCCAGGTCGATGGCGCACAAGTGAGCACCTCGGCGCCACAGGGCAGCACCGGTACATGGCTGCTCGATCCCTCCAATGTCACGATCAGCAGCGATGCTGACGCCGCTTACCTCAATCTCAACTCGAGCCTGACCCCAACGAGTGCAGACAACTTCACGACCATCAATGTCACCACATTGCAAAACTTGCTTGCTCAAAACAACATCACCATCACCACCACCAATGATCAAACAGCGGGGATGTCCTCGGGGACCATCACCGTGGCCAGCCCCATTTCGATCAACTCGGGCAATGCGTTGACGCTGGCCTCATCGGGACAAGTCATCAACACAGGCTCCAGCGTCACCTTGTCCAAGGGCTCGAGCTTGAATATCAATGCCGGGGCCACCTCCGTGTGGTCTGGCATCATCACGGGTGCTGGCAATGTCGGCATGAATATGCCGGGAAACTCGCTCTTCATGACCGCCAACAACAGCTACACCGGCACGACCACCATCACCGCTGGCACGATGGTGCTCAGTGGCAGCGCAACCCTGGGCGCCAACAGCCCCTTGGTCAACACTGGAACCCTGAGCTTGACCAACAAATCCAACATCAATGCGCTCGATTTGCAATCTTGGCTCACTGCTGGAAACGTCACCGTCACCGCCCCCAGCAATTTAAACGTCACGGTGAGCAACTCGCCGACTCTGGCGGCCACGTCCTTCACAGGATCGGGCAATATCACCATCGCCAACCCGATCAGCTACTCGAGCCATTTGCTCAATTTATCGGCAGCAGCGAGCATCTACATCAATCAGCCCATTGCGGCCAACTACAGTTGGGTGAACAACGCCGTGGCCGATGCCACGCAGGTGGCTCAGTTGCAATTGGGCTATGGCAGCAACTCGAACTATTATGTGAACGCACCGGTGAGCTTGGGCAATGCGGGGCCCAATTTCTTTACCCTCAATTCCCCCACGCGAACCACTTGGGTGGTGATCAATGCATTGGGCGAGCGTTCAGATGCCACCACCCCACCGGCAGTCATGACTTTGCAGGGCTTGAGTGGACAATTCTCCGTGAGCAGTCCCACTCAGAAGAACTTTGTACTGGGCAGCAACATCGATGCCAGCGCGACCAGCACTTGGTCATCGAGCCCCTTCACCTGGCTCACTGGGTTTGTCCCCATTGGCTACTACCGCACGACGCAAGGCGCGTTTTTTAGTGAGCCCGCTGCCCTACGCTTGGATGGGTTGGGTCACACCATTGCCAATTTATCGATCGTGACAGCGGCCAATTTGGCGCCCGCTGGTCTTGAAAACGTGGGCTTCGTCTCGGTGCTGGGCAGCAGCGGGTTGATTCGCAATTTGGGATTGACCAATGAAACGGTGCAGTTCAATGGTGCAACGGACAGCTCGATCAAATTCAATGTCGGTGGCCTGGTGGGGACGACGGTTGGCTCGAGCACGATCTCCGATACTGACGTGAGTGGCCAAATCAGTGGCCGCTTGACCTATCAGATTGGCGGCTTGGTCGGCAGCAACGCGTCTAGTCTCAGCAACTCTTACAGCTCGGCCTTGGT
>CAISQQ010000440.1 GCA_903887655.1 uncultured Burkholderiales bacterium | reverse complement strand
CTTGTGGTCGACGGCGTGGCAGGACAGACAGTGGCGCTCTTTGGCGAGCTCTTGAGGGGCTGGGCCCGCTGCGCAGGCAGCGCTCAAGGGGAGGCCCAAAGCGAGACCCAAAGTGAGACCCAAAGCGCACGGCCAGAGCCTATGTCGCAGGCTTTGTAGGACACCCAGGGCAAACCGGGCACACTCGGTACGCACGTCGAGGACCTCGAGCCTGGGCTCTTTAATAATGGCGGTCTTCAAAGAGATCGAGCACCGCGCCTGAGCTCGCGCTCGAGGCGTTGTAGGCAAATTTCGCCAACACCCCACGGGTGTAACGCGGCAAGGGGGCCACCCAGGTGGCGCGTCGCTTGGTCAGTTCTTCCTCGCTCACCTTGAGCTCCAAAAGCAGTTGGTGCGCATCGATGGTGATGGTGTCGCCTTCGTGGATGAGGGCGATGTTGCCACCCACCGACGCTTCGGGCGCGACATGGCCCACCACCATGCCCCAAGTCCCTCCCGAGAAGCGTCCATCGGTGATGAGTCCCACGCTCTCGCCCAAACCCGCGCCAATCAGTGCGCCAGTGGGGGCGAGCATCTCGGGCATACCGGGGCCGCCTTTGGGCCCGAGGTAGCGCAGCACCATCACGTCGCCTGCGACAATCTGGCCCGCCAAAATCGCGGCCAACGCCGACTGCTCATCGTCAAAGACGCGTGCCGGGCCGGTGATCACGGGGTTTTTAAGGCCGGTGATTTTGGCCACAGCGCCTTCGGGGGAGAGGTTGCCTTTGAGAATGGCCAAGTGGCCTTGAGGGTACATGGCCGTGGCCACGGTGCGAATGACGTGTTGGTCTGCTCGGGGCACATCGGGAATGTCGGCCAAATTTTCAGCCACAGTTTTACCCGTGATGGTCATGCAATCCCCGTGCAGCAAACCGGCCTTCAACAGCACTTTCATCACTTGGGGGATGCCGCCAGCGCGGTGCAAATCCACCGCTAAAAATTGACCCGAGGGCTTCAAGTCGCAAAGCACGGGCACGCGTTTTCTGATGCGCTCAAAATCATCGATGCTCCAAGGCACCTCTGCGGCATGGGCGATCGCCAAAAAGTGCAGCACCGCATTGGTCGAGCCGCCGGTGGCCATGATCACGCTCACGGCGTTTTCGATGGACTCGCGCGTCACAATGTCGCGCGGCTTCAAGTCTTTCTTGATCGCTTCAATGAGCACCTTGGCCGAGGCTTTGGCAGAATTTTGTGTCTCATCGTGAGGGTTGGCCATGGTGGAGGAGAACGGCAGTGACATGCCCAGGGCCTCAAAGGCGCTGGACATGGTGTTGGCGGTGTACATCCCGCCGCAAGAACCCGTGCCAGGGATGGCTTTTTGTTCGATCTCTTTGAGTTCAGCGTCACTCATCTTGCCCGCTGAGTTTTGCCCCACGGCTTCAAAGACGCTCACAATGTTGAGGTCTTGGCCGTTGTGCCGCCCAGGCAAAATGGTGCCACCATAAACATAAATCGCAGGCACATTGGCGCGCAAAATGCCCATCATGCCGCCAGGCATGTTTTTGTCGCACCCGCCCACCACCAAGACCCCGTCCATCCACTGGCCTTGTACGCAGGTCTCGACACAGTCGGCAATGACTTCGCGCGAGACGAGTGAGTATTTCATGCCCTCGGTGCCCATTGCCATGCCGTCAGAGATGGTGGGGGTGCCAAACACCTGGGCGTTGCCACCGGCCTCCTCAATGCCTTGGATGGCCGCGTCGGCGAGTTTTTGCAGGCCACTGTTGCACGGTGTGATGGTGCTGTGGCCGTTGGCCACGCCCACCATGGGCTTGTTGAAGTCACCCTCTTGGTAGCCCATGGCGTAGTACATCGAGCGGTTGGGGGCGCGAGATTTGCCCTGGGTGATTTGGGCTGAGCGGCGATTGATCTGAATGGTTTTGATGTCCATGATGCGTCCAAGAAGGTTCAAAGATGGCGGCCAGGGTCAAGCCGCTGCAGGGGTCAAGCGGTGGGGGGGGATTTTTTGCTGCGCCCGCCCAGGACCCCAAGCTTGAAGTTTAACCGCTTCGTTGGAGATTGGTTTTGGCCGTTGGCCACTACAATATCTCTCATGCTCACACACCCCCAATGGAATCCAGTGGCCGTCAATTTAGGCCCCTTGGCCGTGCACTGGTACGGTGTCACTTATTTGGTTGCCTTTGCGCTGTTCATGCTCTTGGCACGCGCGCGCTTGAAGCACGAGCCGTATGCGAGCGCCTCGCACAGCTCCATCCCCTGGCGCTTTGAGCACATCGAGGATCTCCTCTTTTACGGTGTGCTCGGTGTCATCATCGGTGGGCGAGTGGGCTACTGTTTGTTCTACAAGCCTGGCTTTTATCTCTCCCATCCCCTTGAGATCGCGTATGTCTGGCAAGGCGGGATGAGCTTTCATGGTGGCATGCTGGGGGTGATTGCGGCCATGGTGATCTGGGCGCGCCTGCACCAGCGCCCGTGGCTTGAAGTCACGGATTTCATTGCGCCTTGCGTGCCAACGGGTTTGGCCAGTGGTCGGGTGGGCAACTTCATCAACGGCGAGCTCTGGGGTCGAGTGGCCGACGACACCTTGCCTTGGGCCATGGTGTTTCCGCAAAGCGGCACCCTCGTGGCAAGGCACCCTTCCCAGATCTACCAATTTTTACTCGAAGGCTTGTTGCTGTTTGTCCTGCTGTGGTGGTACGCCAAGTCCCCCCGCGCCCGAGGCTCGGTGTCGGGACTTTTTCTGGTGGGTTATGGGATTTGTCGTTTTACCGCCGAGTATTTCCGAGAGCCCGACGCTTTCTTGGGTCTGCTGAGTGGGGGCTTGAGCATGGGGCAGTGGTTGTGCGTGCCCATGGTCCTTGTGGGCTCATGCCTGTATGCCTACGCCCAAACCCGCGCTGCTCGCACAGAAACACCCTAAAGCCCACCGCCCGCCTGCGCTCCTCGCCTGCGCCTTGAATGCGCCTTGCCTTCGAGGCCACAATGCGTTCTCCAAAGCGCTAGAAATTGTGCCTGCTGCTGAGCCAGACACAGTGCCAAATCCAATACCAACACCCTCGCCAACGCTTGCGCCCCGATGAGCAAATCCACCCCTTGGTTCTCTCGCCAACCGTCCCCCATGTTGTTTTTAACTTGATTGGCGTCAAGCCAG
>CAISQQ010000439.1 GCA_903887655.1 uncultured Burkholderiales bacterium | reverse complement strand
CAAGTCGTTGATGCCCACGATTTGGATGTCGGAGAAGTTCTCGACAGCCGCTCTGAACACCATGCGACCGATGCGTCCAAAGCCATTGATTCCTATTTTGATGGTCATGACAAAATCCTTGAGAGTGAAAATTAAAAAAGAAGGGATTGGGGGGAGATGCAGCGCACTTAAGCGCGCTGCTGCAACACCGCTTGCACGGTTTGCGCCACATTCTCCGGGGTGAAGCCAAAGAGGGGCAAAAGAACGCCCGCGGGGGCACTCTCGCCAAACGAGTCAATGCCCACCACGGCACTCGCGCCATACTTCCACCAATAGTCGCTCACCCCCATCTCCACGGCCACGCGGGGCAAGTGGGCGGGCAGGACTTGTTGGCGGTAAGACAGGGGCTGGCGGTCAAAGGCCTGGGTGCACGGCAACGAGACCACCCGGGTGGGCAGGCCTTGTTTGGCCAGCAAGGCTTGCGCGCTCAGGGCCAAACCGACTTCGCTGCCGGTGGCGATGATGACCGCCACGGCGTCCTCTTTCAAGCCGACGTGCTTGGGCTCAGACAACACATAGCCGCCTTTTTCAACCGCGGACAAGGTCTTCTTGGGGGCATGGGGCAAGGCTTGTCTAGACAAGAGCAGGGCACTTGGGCGGTCTTGGTGTTGAATGGCCGCACCCCAAGCGACCAAGGTTTCGCTCGTGTCACACGGTCTCCAGACATCGAGTCCGGGGATGAGCCGAAGGCTCGCGGCGTGCTCAATGGACTGGTGGGTGGGGCCGTCTTCGCCCAGGCCAATCGAGTCATGGGTGAAGACATGGATCACGCGCAACTTCATGAGGGCGGCCATGCGAATGGCATTGCGGCTGTAGTCGCTGAAGGTGAGGAAAGTCCCGCCGTAAGGGATGAAACCCCCGTGCAGCGCCACGCCATTCATGATCGAGGCCATGCCAAACTCGCGCACGCCATAGTTGATGTGCCAAGAGGTCTGCGGCGCATCGGCGCTTGGGGGCGGGTTGGATGATGGGCCACAGACCTGCCCGTTCGCCTCAAAGCGCAGGGACGCTTGGGCGGCGGTTTGCGTGAGGTTCGAGCCGGTGAGGTCGGCGCTGCCCCCCAAGAGCTCAGGCATGGCGCGTGTCAAGCGCTCCAAGGCCATTTTGCTCGCCATGCGAGACGCCACCGATTTCGCCTCGGCCTCGCTTTGGGCAAAGGCGGCGAGCAGTTGCGCTTTGAAATCGTGTGCCAATTCGCCCTTCATGCGCGACGACAAGCGGCTCGCCAAGTCGGGGTGGGCTTGGGCGTAGGCGGCAAAGAGGGCGTGCCAAGCAGCGAGTTGTTTCTCACCCTTGGAGCGGGCATCCCACAGGGCGTAGACGCTGTGCGGGATCTCAAACGGGGCGTGGTGCCAGCCCAAGGCCTCGCGCGTCAAGCTGATTTCGGCCTCGCCCAAGGGCTCGCCATGGGCCTTGGCCGTGTTGGCGCGGTTGGGGCTGCCTTGGCCGATGTGGGTCTTGCAGATGATCAAGGTGGGGGCGCTGCTGGACAAGCGCGCCGAGGCAATCGCTTGGGAGACGGCCTGCGCATTGTGGCCATCAACGGGCCCCAACACCTGCCAGCCATAGGCTTTGAAGCGCTCGGCGGTGTGGTCGGCAAACCAAGGCTTGACTTGGCCATCAATGGAGATGCCGTTGTCGTCGTAGAGGGCGATCAATTTGTTCAGGTGCCAAGCCCCGGCCAACGAACAGACCTCATGGCTCACGCCTTCCATCAAACAGCCGTCGCCTAAAAACGCGTAGGTGTGGTGGTCCACCACGGCAAAGCCGTCGCGGTTGAATTCATGGGCGAGGAGTTTTTCTGCCAAGGCCATGCCGACCGCATTGGCCAGTCCCTGGCCCAAGGGGCCCGTGGTGGTCTCCACGCCAGGGGTGATGCCCACTTCGGGGTGACCGGGGGTGCGGCTGTGGAGTTGCCTGAAGTTGCGCAACTCCTGCACGGGCAAGTCATAGCCCGTGAGGTGCAGCAACCCGTAGAGCAGCATGGAGGCGTGGCCGTTGGAGAGCACAAAGCGGTCTCGGTTGGGCCAGTGCGGGTCGGTGGGGGCGTGGTTCAAATGGTCGTGCCACAAGGCTTGGGCCATGTCGGCCATGCCCATGGGGGCGCCGGGGTGGCCTGAGTTGGCTTGTTGGACGGCGTCCATGGCGAGGGCGCGAAGCGCGTTGGCCATCAGTTGGGGTTCTGGAGTCATAAAAGTTGCTGGTTTGGAGCCAAGGTGCAAGGTGAGATGGGAGAGCCTCAAGTGGCGTCAAAAAAAGACCGCCGTTTTCACAAAATCGTCACCAAAGGCCTGAAGTGATCGATTTTAACGCTTGCGGCTTGGGGCTCAGGCCCCCAGGTCGCCAACCCCTCAAAAAGTTCTTGGCGGGGGCTCACCCCAAAGCGAAGACGCGCTGTTTTTGGCGCCCTTTATGCCCCACAAAACAAGGTAGGATGCGGGCATGGCCAAAGAAAAAACCCATTACGTGTGCTCCGAATGCGCCGGCATCAGCCCCAAATGGCTCGGCAAGTGCCCGCATTGCGACGCCTGGAACACCCTGGTGGAGACGTGGGAGAGTGCCTCTGGCAGCGGTAAAAACCGCTACCAAGCCAGTGCGCTCGCGCCAAGCACCCCCTTGTCGGTGCTCTCCGAGATCAAGGCCAGTGAGCTCGATCGCATCCCCACTGGTCAAGACGAGCTCGACCGTGTGTTGGGTGGCGGCTGGGTGCCAGGGGGGGTGGTGTTGATTGGCGGCGACCCGGGCATTGGGAAATCCACTTTGCTGCTGCAAGCGCTGGACCATTTGGCGCGCCATGGCACCCAAGCCCTTTATGTCACGGGTGAGGAGTCCGGTCCCCAGGTGGCCTTGCGCGCCCAACGCTTGGGGCTCTTGGGCAGTCCCGTGCAAGTCATGGCCGAGACGCAACTCGAGCGCATGGTGGCGGGCTTGGACTCGAGCGTGCACCGGGTCGCGGTGATTGACTCCATCCAGACCGTGTACTCCGAGATGCTATCGAGTGCACCGGGCTCGGTCTCTCAAGTGCGCGAGTGTGCCGCTCACCTCACACGGCTTGCCAAAGCGCGCGGCATCACCATCATTTTGGTGGGCCACGTGACCAAAGAGGGGGCCTTGGCGGGCCCACGGGTGCTTGAGCACATGGTCGACACGGTGTTGTATTTTGAAGGCGACACGCACTCGAGCTTTCGGCTGGTGAGGGCCATCAAAAACCGCTTTGGCGCGATCAATGAAATTGGCGTCTTCGCCATGACGGAAAAAGGCCTCAAAGGGGTGAGCAACCCCAGCGCCATTTTCTTGAGCCAACACCCCGAGCCCGTGGCCGGCAGTTGTGTGTTGGTGACCCTGGAGGGCTCGCGCCCGCTCTTGGTGGAAATCCAGGCCTTGGTGGACTCTGGCGGCCCCAATCCCCGGCGGCTGTCGGTGGGCTTGGAGCGCGACCGCTTGGCCATGCTGCTGGCCGTGCTGCATCGCCATGCAGGGGTGTCGTGCATTGACCAAGACGTGTTTGTGAACGCCGTGGGCGGGGTGCGCATCAGTGAGCCCGCCGCGGACTTGGCGGTGCTCTTGGCCATCCACAGCAGTTTGCGCGGCAAACCCCTCCCCCAGGGCTTGATTGCCTTTGGTGAGGTGGGTCTGGCCGGTGAGGTGAGGCCTGCACCGCGCGGGCAAGAGCGACTGCGAGAAGCGGCCAAACTGGGCTTCACCCACGCCTTGATCCCCAAGGCCAATGCACCCAAGGGCAAGATCGATGGCAT
>CAISQQ010000438.1 GCA_903887655.1 uncultured Burkholderiales bacterium | reverse complement strand
TCTCAAGCGCCTTTCTCCAATTGTGGTTCCATTTTAAAAGTCTCGATGAGATTTTTTTGGAAGATTTTTTAGCCATGTTTGTGGGTGATGTCTTTGGCAGCTTGATTGTCCTTTTTTTAGGCGCTTACGCCATCAAAATTTACCGCCACTTTCAAGCGCGCAGACACTGACAGCAATGCCCTGCTCGGTATTGGCCTTGAGTGGACAAGAACGACGAAATGGGCTCCACTTTGCTTTAAATTTCCCAGCTCAAACCTTCTCGAGAACACTTCGCTCGCTTAGTCGAGTCTGATCCGAGTGTCGCTGACCATCGGTGTCGAGATGGACGAGAAGAGGTTGTGTTTAAGCTCTGGGCAAGAGCCTAGGCCAGCATGTCCAGCGGGACAGGCGAGAGCTGATTGATCAACCCAACTTCGACGAATGCACTGATAAGCTCGACACCCAAAAGTCAGAAAGATGAATTTAAAATTGACATGAGCCTTACAAAACTTCACTTCTCTTCATCAGAGCATTCGTTTATCATGGGGTTTTGTTTCAAATGAATTCTGTGGCCCTCCCAAGATGAGAGACAAACTCAATTTCCTGTCAAAACTCTATATTCATGGTCGGGTATTGAGGTTGCGCTTGGCTTGGATACTTGTCATGCTTTGCAGCTCTGCTGCATGGTGTGCTGACAGCTACAACGCTCAAACTGGGGTCTTATCGATTCCCAGCGTGATGGTCAATGGCACACAATACAACAATGTTCAAGTCACCATTGCCAAAGTGGTGAGCCTGGGCACTGGTGTGGGGTCCACACCCAATGGCACTGTTGACATCTACAACAGCAGCAATGCACAACTGCAAATCCCACTGGTGACAGTGGACACTGGCGCGAGCTACGTCAATGCGGTGGTTGTGGTGGGCAGCGTGCTCTTTGTGGGCCCCAACAATTTGGTCCCGGTTTTGGTCAATGGCGGCTATCAAAACAGTTTACCCAATATGCTCACGACCAGCGTCACGGTATGTGTGCCCAACACAAACAATTGTGTCAACATTGACAACATCCAAGTCGACACGGGCTCGAGTGGACTGAGAATCTTGGCTTCAACCCTCAAGGGCTTGAGCCTTCCTGGGCAAAAGGGGATCACCGCCAACGCTAGTGTTTATGAATGCGCGGCCTTTGCCGATGGCGTGATTTGGGGACAAGTTGCTTCCGCAGATATCACACTCGGCAGCGAAGTGGCCAAATCGCTACCGATCCAAGTCATCACCGATACGGGCGGAGCGAGAATCCCAAAAGCATGCAGTCAACAAGGCTTTAATGAAAGTACGCTTTTGACACTCGGGGCCAATGGCCTCATGGGGGTGGGTCTTTTTTTACAAGATTGTGGTCCTTACTGCACCAAAAGCACAGCAGGCATGTACTTCAGCTGCACCCCTTCAAGCGTTTGCACGCCAAGTACGCAGGCTTTGGCTTTGCAAGTGAGCAATCCAGTCGCCTTTTTCCCAACGGACAACAATGGTGTGGTTATCCAGCTGCCCGCACTCAGTAGCGGCGGCACCAGTTCAGTGAATGGCAATTTGATTTTTGGCGTCGGTACCCAAATCAACAACACCCCCCATGCCTCGGCCACCGTGTTACCGGTGCCGGCCAGCGGCTCGCTGAGTGGCAATTTCACTTCCACCTACAACGGCTTGTCCTTGCCCAATAGCTTTATCGATAGCGGCTCGGGTAGCTTATTTTTCAACGACAATTCACTGACCCCTTGCCCCATGACCGGGCTTGCTCCAGGCTACTTTTGCCCAGG
>CAISQQ010000437.1 GCA_903887655.1 uncultured Burkholderiales bacterium | reverse complement strand
TTCACTCGGTGTGTTCATGACCACCTCGGCTCCAAAGTCTCGAAACCTTGTCACAATCTCAGGCTGATGGATGATCTTGGAGAAGTCATTGAAAATTCGCTGCGAGATGGCAGGGGGTGTGCCTGCCGGTAAAAATAAGCCCCCCCAGGTGTAGGTCACCATATCGGGATAGCCCAACTCGGGAAAGGTTTTCACGTCACCGAGCAGCCCCGAACGCGTCTCACCCGTCACGGCCAGGGCTTTGAGTTTGCCCGCTTTCCACTGGGGTGCCGCCAAGGTGACAGAGATGAGCATGGCGTCGACTTGCCCACCCATCAAATCGGTGATGGCGGGTCCACCGCCTTTGTAGGGGATGTGGATCATCTCATTGCCCGATTTGGTGTTCAAGAGTTCCATGTAGAGGTGGTTACTCGTTCCACTGCCTGGGCTGGCAAAGGACAGACGTCCGGGCTGGGCGCGGGCCGCTTTGATCAGATCGGGGAGGTTGTTGACTTGAGAGCTGCTCGGGGTGATCAGCACCAAGGGCACGCGCGCGAGCAAAGACACCGGTTGCAAGTCTTTGAACGTGTCGTAACTCAAGCCCTTGATCATCAAGGGGTTGACCGGCAGGCTATCGACCCCCATCATCATGGTGTAACCATCGGGCGCTGATTTGGCCAAATAGGCCTCTGCGAGCGACCCACCAGCGCCGCCTCTGTTCTCAATCAAGACAGGTTGACCGAAGGACTCGCTGAGTTTGGGCTGCAGGGTTCGCGCAATGGTGTCGGCCAAACCACCCGCGGCAAAGGCCACCACCAAATGGATGGGCTTATCGGGCCAGTTTTGTGCATGGCTGCTCAGTGGCAGCAGCAGCGCCAGGGTGAGTGCCTTGGAGATTTTCGCAAACGTTGATGATGAACAAGATCTCAATACAGTCTCCAAGAGGGCAGCGCTTTCAACGTGCGGTTCTTTCAATGGGAAGGGAGGTGTTGGTCCTCACACGGCTTGACGGCGCATCGACCCAACTCCTGGAGGGTGAGCTTAGCCAAGGGGCGTTGTGTTGCACAGGGCGATGCTCTAAAAGTCAGAGCTTTGAAGGCCTTCTTGGCGTCACAACGGGACTCACTGTTGCCAGAGTCAAAACTTTGGGTTGAGGGATAACCCTAGGCTGCAAAACGACTGAAAACAAACCCAAAATCAGTATAGCATTTGACCCATCGGTGGCGGATCGGCTTGAACCCTTGCACCGCTTGGCCGGACCAATTCAACACTCTCCATGGCCCAGGCCCATCAGACTTGAGCGTTGGAATGGAGAACTCATCGCAATCCAGGATAATGACCCAGCCTTCATATCCCTTCAGCACAGGAGTCAGCAATGTCACGTCCACTTGATGGTGTCGTGGTGGTCTCGCTCGAGCACGCCATTGCGGCGCCGTTTTGCACCCGACAGTTGGCCGACATGGGCGCTCGGGTGATCAAAATTGAGCGAACCCAAAGCGGAGACTTTGCCCGCGACTACGATGAGCGTGCTCATGGCATGTCCTCTCACTTTGTCTGGACCAACCGCTCCAAGGAAAGCCTCACCTTGGACTTGAAGCAGCCTGCCGCACTCGATGTCTTGCTCAAGCTCATCGCCAAGGCCGACGTCTTGGTTCAAAACTTGGCCCCTGGGGCCACGGCGCGCATGGGGCTTGATTATGAAACGCTGCAACACAGTCACCCTCAACTCATCGTGTGTGATATTTCAGGCTATGGCGGCAATGGCCCTTATCGCGACAAAAAGGCTTACGATTTGTTGATCCAAAGTGAAGCGGCTTTTCTCTCCGTGACCGGCACCGAGGAGGAGCCGTGCAAAGCCGGTAATTCGATTGCCGACATCGCTGCAGGCATGTACGCCTACAGCAGCATCTTGGCCGCTTTGCTGCAGCGAAAAAACACCCACCATGGCTCGCACATCGATGTCTCGATGCTCGAGTCCCTCAGTGAATGGATGGGTTTCCCCCTGTACTACGCCTATGAGGGGCAAACGCCACCGACTCGCCAAGGCGCGTCTCACGCGACCATCTATCCCTATGGCCCCTTTGAGGCGGGAGACGGCAAGACGGTGATGCTGGGTTTGCAAAACGAGCGCGAGTGGAAGCAGTTTTGCTCGAAAGTGCTGCTCAATGCCAGTCTGGCCCAAGACCCACGCTTTGAGCTCAATGCCAAACGCAGCGAACACCGCGCAGCGCTCAAAGCCATCATTGAGCAGGCCTTCAAGTCACTGACTGCGCAGCAGATCTGCGCGCGCTTGGATGAGGCGCAAATTGCCAATGCCCAGGTCAACGAGGTGGCCGACTTGTGGCGCCACCCTCAGCTCTTGGCACGAGAGCGTTTTCGCACCATTGCCTCTCCCGTGGGATCCTTGTCGGCGCTCTTGCCCCCGGGTGTGCACAGTGGCTTTGACTACCGCATGGACCCCGTGCCCGGTGTGGGCGAGCACACCGATGAGATACTGCGTGAGCTCGGAATCGATCCAGCGGGTATCGAAGCCCTCAGGACCTCATCGGCTATTTGATCGACTTTGAGCCATAATCGGCAAGAGCGTTTTCGCCAACAGCTTTCAGGCACCCTGGGGCCCTGATGGCCAAGCACGTTTACCCTTGCCCCCCCAACTCCATGACACCCTCCGCTCAAAACCCCAACGCATTGCCATTGAGTGGCATTCGGGTGATCGAGCTCGGACAGGTGCTGTCCGCCCCCTTTGCGGGCGCGATCTTGAGCGACCTCGGGGCAGAGGTCTTGAAGATTGAGAAATGTGTTGGCGGAGACGATGCACGCCGCATGGGTGCTGCATTTCGTCACGGGGATGCGCTCAACTTTCACCTCTTTAATCGTGGCAAGCAATCCATCGCGCTCGATCTCAAAAGCCCAGAGGGGCTGCAAGCCCTTCACTCACTTCTCGAGACAACGGACATCTTGATCCATAACCTCAGGCCCGGTGTCACTCACGCGCTGGGGATTGATGCGGCGAGCTTGTGCGCGCGTTGGCCGCGATTGATTTATGCTGAGATTTCCGCCTTTGGGCACACGGGCCCCATGAACAGCAGGCCAGGCTATGAGCCTTTGATCCAGGCCTTCAGTGGTTTGTCCAGCACCAATGGCGGACCCGAGGATCCCCCCATTCGCATCGGGGCCTCGGTGTGTGACCAAGGCACTGGCATGTGGGCCGTCATTGGTGTCTTGTCCATGCTGGAAAAACGCCGCCACACCAATCTTGGTGGGGTGGTCAATGCGTCCTTGTTGGAGACGGCACTGGTCTGGAACGGGCAACACAGCGAGGCTTATCTGAATCAACAGCAGTTGCCGGTCAGGCACGCATCGGGGCACCCCAGTTTTGTGCCTTACGAAGCCTTTGACACCCAAGATGGTCCTTTGCTCATTTGTTGTGGCAACGACCGCTTGTTTGCCAAATTGTGCGCCGTGCTTGGCCAAACCCAGTGGCCCAGCGACCCGCGTTTTGCCAGCAACCGCCTGCGCATTGAGAACAAAGCGGCCTTGTTCGAGCTCTTGTGCCCCATCTTGTTGACCCAGTCAAGACTTCACTGGGAAGCCGCCTTTGAAGCCGTGGGGGTCCCATGCTCGCCCATTCATTCCTTGCCCGAGGCCTTGGCGCACCCGCAGGTGGCGGCGCTGGGCTTGAGACAGGCCGTCCCGGGTGAGGATTTCACACTCACAGGCTTGCCGCTTTCCTTTGATGGTGTGCGACCTGCCATCTCTAGCGCGGCCCCTGTGCTGGGTGCGAATCACGTCAAGCGCCGCTCCTGAGGTCGGGCTTCAAGCTCGCACTCGTTCAAGCATTCTTGGGGCCAACGTCATCAAGCCGCCCGGCATTGAGCCACCAGGACGGTCCCGCTCCTCTTGAATGTCTTGGGAGTACAAGGCAAGGCAAAGCAAGGAGATGAGAGGAGAGGGTGTGTGTCGGTTTTTCAGTATGGCAATTTCACGCCCAAGGATCCACAACGCAGTGGATGGCACCCGGCTGACCTTGTCCGCCAACGGTGTGGAGGGCCTCTTTGAGTTCACCCAACGCAAAATGGTGGGTGCACAGTTGGTCCAAGGCAAACGCTTTGGACGCGATGATCTCAAGCGCCATCTCGACAGCTTGATAGCTGTGGCCTCGCATGCCCCTTAAGGTGAGGTGTTTTCTAAAGAGTTGATCGCTGTGAAACTGCTCGACGGGCACGCCTTTTCTGCCGCAAAGCATCACCATGCCGCCTTTTCTGGCGATTTGAATGGCCGAGACGATGGTGTCGGCCCCACCCGAGGCGCAATCAATCACCACATCGGCCAGCAGACCGCCAGTCAACTCACCCACAGTCTCGAGCAAATCCACCTCATCGACGCACACGGTGTGGTGTGCCCCCAGTGTTCGGGCCAGCGCCAAGCGATGGGCATCGCGCTTCAAACCCGTGACGATGATCAAGGAGGTTCCGGCTTGCTTGGCCGCCACCACGCAGGCCAAGCCTTGCTGTCCCGGGCCTTGGATCACCACGCACTTGCCAAGCGTGGCCTTGCCCTGGAGCACGGCCCACTCCACGCCGTTGCCCAAGGGCAGGGCGAGTGTTGCCAATTCCGAGGAGATCGTCGGCGGCACTTTGTGAAACACGGTTTTGGCGTGCAGATACTGGTACTGGGCGTAGCCACCCCAAAGAGACGGCGCCAGGGCCGTCGGGGTCGAGCCGTAACGCACCCCATTGCCAAGCAGGGTATCGGTTTCATCGCAAAGGCGAAAATCCCCCGTGCGGCAATAGTGGCAGTGGCCGCAGGGCAAGTACTCCTCCAGTGCCACCCGATCCCCTTCTTGGACCCCCCATCTGGAAAACGCCTCACTGCCCTGTGCGGTGATGGTGCCCACTGTTTCGTGGCCCAAAATCATGGGGCCTTTGCTGCTGGGGTAGGTTTTAAAGTAAGGCCAATCGCTGCCACAAATGCCAGTCTTGTCCACTCGCAGCAGGCCTGTGGACTCGGTGATGGCGGGTGGGTCAAACTCCCTCAACTCAATGGTCAAGTCGGGGTAGGCAACGGCGGCGAGCACGGGTTGGGGGTGAGGCTTCAAGTCATGTTCTTTAAAAAATTTCACTCGAGTGTGATCTCGGCCTTCTTCACCACTTGGCTCCAAATTTTGATTTCATTTTTCACCAAGGCTTCGAGCTTGTCAGCGGAGCCACCAGCCGGATTGACCCCCATCTTTTGCATACCGAGTTGCACATCGGGCAGCTTGAGTATTTGATTGATCTCCGCATTGAAAGCGTTGAGCGTGGCCGCTGGCACATTGGCTGGGGCTGAGATTCCAAACCACGCATTGATCACTGGCAAAGCGAAGCCCGACTCGATGAAGGTGGGGGTGTTGGGGAACTGTGCGGCATGGCTGGTGCCCATGATGGCGAGCATGCGCATTTTGCCGCTTTGCACCAATTGGGTGGCAGTTTGGAGAACCACAAAACCGGATTGAACGTGGCCGGCCACGATGTCGGTCAATGAATTGGCGCTGGCCTTGTAGGGCACGTGCGTCATCTGCAGGCCCGTGTGCTGCAAAAACATCTCCATGGTCAAGTGATGAACACTGCCCACGCCTGGTGAGGCGTAATTCACCGCATTGGGGCGTTGTTTGCCCACATAGTCGACAAATTCCTTGAGGTTTTGGGCGGGAACGTTGTTGTTGACCACAAACACCAAGGGACTCGTGCCCAGCAAGACGACGGGTGCGAAATTTTTGATGGGGTCATAGGGCAAATCGTTCCTGAGCGCGGCCAGCGTGCTGAAAGCGGTTGCTGAAAACAAGTAGGTTTTGCCGTCTGCCGCCGCCTTGGCCACGGCATCGATCCCAATGAGGCCGCCCGCACCCAAGCGGTTGTCCACCATGACGGGGCTGCCTGTGCGAAGGGTGATCTTGGCGCCAATCAAGCGCGCCAACTGATCCCCAGTCGTGCCCGGTGACGAGGGGACGATGAACTGCAGCGGGGCACTCGACGCGGGCACTGAGGGGGTGGTTTGTGAAAAACCGCTGGTACCCGCCAAGAGGGATAAGAGGCCCAAGAGGGCCATGAGGGCGGTAAGCCCAGGACGATAAAAGCTCATGGTCGGCCAATCAAACAGAAATCTTGGAAACATGGGATTGCCCCAAAGCGGCTTTCAAGTTCTCTGCAGCGGCTTCCTTGAAGGGAACACCCACGGGCAACTCAACGGAGGCGGAGCGCACAAAATGCGAGTCTTGATCGAGTCCTGGGGGCGCAACGCCTTTTTCCAAATTCTTCGCCGCCTTGAGTAAGCGGTTGCGCGCCATGATGATGGCGTTGTCGGTTGAGACCAAATTCTCGAGGCTGCGGTCTTGAATCGTGCCCATGCTCTCTTGCAAGGAGCCGTCTTGCATGCCAATGCCTTTGACACCGCTGTAGTAGCGTCCCGATTTTTGCAGATCTCGGTCGATCAAGTAATCATTGCGTTTGTTGGCCACGGCTTTGTAAGTGCCGGGGATCAATTCAGCATACATGCCTTCGCCGTGTTCCATGGCGTGAATTTCTTCGTCGCTCAAGGGCGCAGCGGGCTTGTGCGTCATGCTCCAAACCCAGCAGTTTTCATCATCAATGGGTACAAAGGCATGGCCATTGAGGGCGTTGTCACCGTAGGGTGGAATCATGGTGTACCACGGCATGATCCATTGCGAGATTCTCCAGTAGTAGGTGCCGGCTTCGGCATTTCTTCTCGCGCCAATCAAGAGGCCACCACTGGACTCTTGGACCTCAAAGAAGGGCTTTTTGTCGCCTTGGAATTTGGCGCCTTTGGTGCCTTTGTGCAAGGGGTCGGTGTGCAACTCGCCGCTGTGCAAAAACGACACATGGCTCGAATCAATGCCCCCTTCCATGGCTTGCAAGTAGTTGGATTCTTGCAGCCGTTTGGAGACGTAGCGGTTGGCACTGGGCACCAAATTCCATTCGAATTTGGGCAAAGGCGGTTGCTCACTTGCATCTCCCATGTAGGTCCATATCACGCCACCTTGCTCAACACAGGGGTAGGACTTGAGCTTGATGCGTTGACTGTAGCCGCTGTCGGCTGCCTCGGAGGGGACATCGACGCATTGACCGTTCACGTCGTATTTCCAGCCATGGTAGGGGCAACGGATACCGTGCTCTTCATTGCGTCCAAACCACAAGGAGACGCCTCGGTGGGCGCAAAACTCGTCAATCAAGCCGACACTGCCATCGGTGTTTCGAAATGCCAATAATTTTTCAGACAAAACCGTCACTCTTAGTGGGGCACCGTCCTTGTCGGGCAACTCACTGGAGATCAGCAAAGGAATCCAGTAGCGCCTGAACAATTGGCCCATGGGGGTGTTGGGGCCAGTGCGACAAAGGGTTTCATTGACATCGTGAGGGATAGGCATGGGGTTGGTAGAGCAGTAAAGGGCGTATGAAAAGAGGTATGGCGTCTGGGCGTGTTGCTACTGGAACAAGCGCAAGATCACCAAAGGTGAGGTCCAATTTTAACGGAAGAATTTCTAAAAAACGCTTAAAGGACTTTGGAAGCTATCGCCGTCGCACAGGCAAACCCAATCAATGCCTAGGGTTAAACCGCTCTTTGGCGCGGCGCCAAGAGTGCTACATTGAAATCTCCTGGCTCTTTGAAGAGTCGTCGGTGGGTTCAAAC
>CAISQQ010000436.1 GCA_903887655.1 uncultured Burkholderiales bacterium | reverse complement strand
GACCGCTCACCTTACTCCCATCTATCAATGACGTAAATCTCAATACTCAAGAGTCATTTCAAGGAATTGAAATCACTGCTCATGGATTTGATGTTACTAACAGTCACTTGGGTCTAAAATTCGCATGCTGGTTTTCCAGATCACCCCATTAGTTTGGTGATTGGTTTTCCACCGGGCAAGGTCACCGACATGGTCGGTGGGATTCATTTCCAAAATAATGTCACTGGTTTTGTGCCATCAAGTCATTGTTGACAATACGCCTGGTGTGGGCAGCGAAATTGCCGGTCATATCGTTGCCCATTCAACAACCGATTGAGGTCTGGTCTGTTTTGGATTGATGTACGAACTGTATTAATCCAATCCAATCCTGATAGCCCTCACACGTGGAAAATATCAACGGGTCCGATGAGTTTGTCATCAATCAGGGTGACTTTTTTGTAGGCGATTTTGAGTGCCCCATCCAACACTTTGAGTTGGTAGTCGTAATAACCTCCTCGGGTCAGAGGGCCATGCAATCCATAAGAGTGCACCATCCAAGTGGCTTTGAGGCTGGTGTGTTGATCACCAAAATCGATCACGCGAATATTGCTCACCACATGCACTGTTCTGGCCGATGGAACCGAGGCAAATGAGTCCTCTGTTTGCAGCCGGTAGACGCGGTCTTCCAAATGGGTGCGTCCATTCAAGTACAGCAAATTGAGCTCCGTCTCGGGCTCAGTGGTGGTCTGACTTTCATTGACCCAACTGGGCATCCAAAATACAGCATCCGGGCTATAGAGATCCACCCAGTTTGACCATTCTTTTTGGTCCAAGTAGTGCGCTTCTAAATACAGCAACTCGCTGGCTTGGGCCAGGCGTTCAGCTTTGGCCATCATGATCCTTGCCCCTTTTGAATCAAATCTCTCCACGTGCGATAAAACCCATGGTAGATCACCTCATGGTCCCAATTCGCCGTCGAGACCTCTGGGGGTTCTGGCGACATATTGAGTTCTCCCTCGCCGCTGCGTTTGAGCGCTTTCACACCCCGAGCAAAGGTGTTCCAAGGTGCATGCGTGGCCCGGCTGCCCTCGTGCACAGCCTCCAGGGCGGCCAAGTCATCCGACGTGGCCATGCCGGTGGTGAGGTAGAAATCTTCAAATTTTCTGAGTCGCGCGGCTCGCGCTTGGCGTGGCTCACCCACGGGCGCGATACAGCGCACTGTCACTTCACAAACATTGGCCGAGATCGGGCGCATGGTTCTGATTTGGGTGGAGGGGTTGTCCATCAGAAATGCGTTGGGAAACATGAACAGGTTTCGAGTGCGGTAGAGCATCCACTCGACTTTTTCTGCGCTGAACTCTTGGTCCAAGCGGTCTTTTTGCAGCCAAAGCGGGTGCACCTGGGGCTTACTTCTCTCGGTCCAAATACCCATGTGCCCGTTGCCAAAATCCAAGGAGCCCGAGGGGACTTGGGAGGTGATGCGCCCAGCCTCAGTTTGCTTGAGATCGTTGAGCGAGTTCTTGGCCTCGCGGTTTGAAATGG
>CAISQQ010000435.1 GCA_903887655.1 uncultured Burkholderiales bacterium | reverse complement strand
GGTCAAGCGCTGCAAGTCACCAAGGCCTTGCGCGAGCGGCTCGACGCGATTGGCGCGCAGTTGGGCTACCCTTTGATGGTCAAGCCCCCGCATGAAGGTTCCTCCATTGGGGTGAGCCGCGTCGGTGATGGGGCCGAATTTGAACGCGCGGTGATCAACGCCCGGCAGTATGACCCCCAGGTGCTGTGCGAGCAGTTCATCTCGGGTCTAGAGCTCACTTGCCCCTTGATGGGCGAGGGCGTGCAGGCCACGGCGCTGCCGGTGGTGCAGATCATGGCGCCCGAAGGGGACTACGATTTTGAGAACAAATACTTCACCGATGCGGTGAAGTATGCCTGCCCAAGTGGTTTGCCCGAGTCGGTTGAGCGCGAGGTCCAAGACTTGTCGCTGGCCGCCTACCAAGCCTTGGGTTGTCGCGGCTGGGCTCGCGCCGACTTGATGTGGTGCAACGAGCGGCGCAGGCCCTTTTTACTGGAGATGAACACCTCTCCTGGCATGACCAGCCACTCCTTGGTGCCGATGTCGGCCAAGGCCGCGGGGCTCAGTTATGAGGCTTTGTGCCTGAAGATCTTGAGCATGGCCAAGCTCGGTACACAGGCGGCCTCTCATCTGGCGAGTCCGGGCGAGCGGCCCCCAGCGAGCGAGTCCGTGGGACTTGAGCGAGGTCGAACATGACGCGCCACATTCGCACCCATCGACCGGTGGAGGCCGAGCCCATTGCGCTTGATATCCGCCTCATGCAGTACATGACTCGCCTGTTGCTGACGGTGTTTGGCTTGATGGTGCTGGGGGCCATGGTCTGGGGCGTGCTGCGCTTGCCCATGTTTACCATCACCGCCATGACCCTGACGGGCGAGGTGGAGCACAACAATGCGGTCACCATTCGCGCCAATGTCACTCCCCAAATCCGAGGGAATTTCTTCACCGTCGATTTGTTGCGGGCCCAACAAACCTTCCAGTCCATCCCCTGGGTGAGAAAAGCCGTGGTCGAGCGAGAGTTTCCCAACCGCATTCGCGTCTCACTGCTCGAGCACAAGCCCGCCGCCTACTGGGGTCAAGAGGGCGAGGGTCGACTGCTCAACGAACAAGGCGAAGTCTTTGATGCCAATTGGGGGGAGGTTGATGACGAGCGACTGCCCAAGTTGCATGGGCCCGATAACCAGTCCGCGCTCGTGCTGCAAGTGTTTGAGCAGGTGCGACCGGAGTTTAAAAAAATGGGGCTCGATGTGCGCGAGTTCAATCTGAGTGAGCGCGGCAGCTGGAGTGCGCGGCTCAGCAACGGGGGGGTGGTGGAAATTGGGCGTGGGGAGACCCCGGAGATTGTTGCTCGCGTGAGCAATTTCACAAAAACCTTGCCCCAGGTGAGTGTTCGCTATGACCGACAAGTCAGCGCGTTGGAGTCTGCAGATTTACGCCACGACCATGGTTATGCCCTTCGCTTGAAGGGGATCACCACCGTGGACTCACAAATGTTGAAGAGGTAAGTCAGAGGTCAATATGGCAAAAGAGTACAAAGATTTGGTGATCGGCTTGGACATCGGCACGAGCAAAGTGATGGTGGTGGTGGCCGAGGTGCTGGCTGGCGGTGAGCTCAAAATAGCGGGCCTGGGTGTGTCGCAAAGCAGTGGCTTAAAGCGCGGCGTGGTGGTCAATATCGACGCCACGGTGCAAAGCATTCAACAAGCTTTGAAAGAGGCGGAGTTGATGGCCGACTGCAAAATCACGCGGGTCTACACCGGCATCACAGGCAGTCACATTCGAGGCATCAACTCGAGTGGCATGGTCGCGGTCAAGGACAGAGAGGTGACGGCACCCGATGTGGCGCGCGTGGTCGAGACCGCCAAGGCGATCAACATCTCCACCGATCAGCGGCTCTTGCTCGTTGAGCCACAAGAGTTTGTGATCGATGGCCAAGATGTCAAAGAGCCCATTGGCATGAGTGGCATCCGTTTGGAGGCCAAAGTGCACATTGTGACTGGAGCACAAAGTGCGGCAGAAAACATCATGAAGTGTGTGCGCCGCTGTGGCTTGGATGTCGACATGCTCATGCTCAACCCCTTGGCCTCGAGCCGATCGGTGCTCACCAACGATGAAAAAGAACTGGGTGTGGCGCTGGTGGACATTGGAGCGGGCACCACCGATGTGGCGATTTTTACAGGAGGAGCGATTCGGCACACCGCGGTGATTCCGATTGCTGGGGACTTGATCACGAGCGACATTGCCATGGCGCTCAGAACCCCCACCAAGGACGCCGAGGACATCAAAGTCGAGTCGGGCTATGCCAAGCAGCTGCTGGCCGACCCCGAGGTTCAAGTCGAGGTGCCCGGTCTTGGTGACCGCGGGCCGCGCATGCTCAGCCGACAAGCCCTGGCCGGTGTGATTGAGCCCCGTGTGGAGGAGATTTATGCCTTGGTGCAGCAAGTCATTCGTGACTCGGGCTTCGAGGAGGTGCTCTCCTCGGGGATCGTCATCACGGGCGGCTGCGCCTTGATGCCTGGCATGGTGGAGCTCGGTGAGGACATTTTCTTAAAGCCCGTTCGCCGCGGCGTGCCCAACTACGCCGGCGCTTTGGCCGACATGGTCTCGCAGCCGCGAGCCGCGACGGTGATGGGCTTGTTGGAAGAGGCCCGCATGGGGCGCTTGAGAGGATTCAAAGTGGCGCAAAAAAATGGCTCCATGAAGACCGCGTTTGGTGCGGTCAAAGACTGGTTTGTGGGGAACTTTTAATGAAGAAAGCCATGCAAGCTCACTCGCTCACTCGCTTCGTTAAATTGCACGGGGGAGTGCACTTGCCGCTGGCACCCCC
>CAISQQ010000434.1 GCA_903887655.1 uncultured Burkholderiales bacterium | reverse complement strand
TTATATCTTCAACGCTTCTTTGGGCGTCTCTGGCGCCCAAGAAGCGAGCACCTTGGTGCAAGCTATGCATGAAGCGCTTGAAGAAAGTGCGTCCTGACCGAGCAAGGTGAGTGATCCTCGCTTGCCGGCGGCCCCAAGAGATGGGCGAGGGGATCTCGGCGCCGCAAGCGCCTTCTCGGCGCTGTGTCACTCAGTGATTGGGCTTCGGGGGGTGGGCGTCCAAATACGCTTTAAACGGGTCTTGTCCCGGCGTCGGGGTGATGGCGTTGCTGTTGTTGGGGGCTGGATTGCTGGGCTGCAAATTGCCTTTGGCCGCTCCACTGCCTGCTGCGAAGCCGTTGGGTGACACCACCGTGCTGGTGCTGCCTGAGCTGCCCGCACTTCCCGCAGCCCCAGAGCTGTCAGTAGAGGGCGTTGAGTTTTGTGCTTCCAAAGCTTCCTTGAAAGGGTCTTTGATGCTGCTTGACGCATCGCTGCTGGCGTCTTGGCTGCCGCACGAGATCAAGAAGCCGCCTGATAACAACAAGAGGCTCAGAAAAATCGCGTTTTTCAACATGGTGTGGATTGAGATTTTCAGGGTCATTTAGAAATCACAAAGATGAGGTTGTCGCTCAATGAGCCGTCATCAAAGAGACCCAGTTCAGCGGTTTTGCACCAACACCACGCGCTGACAGTTGCAGTTCGCGTCAGCGATTTGCTCCCAGTGATAGCCCGGGGGTGGGGTTTGAACTTGGCCGGGTTGGACGGGGTAGTACTGGGGGGCGGGTTGGGGGGCGGGTTGAACGACCACGGCTGGCGTGTTGGCCGCTTGAGTCGCCTCGTACACCAAGGCGCCACCGATGATGGCGGGAACCAGCCAACCCATGGACGGGTGGTAGTGTGCATCGGGGTGTGGGCGACGTTCAAACTCGTCACGGCCAAAGCGCCGATCCTGGGCCTGGGCCCCCAAACTGATCAAGGCAATGCCAGTTGTGAGAAAAATGAGTGCGATGGATTTGATGTTCATGGCAAGAGCTCCCAAAAATAAGAGTGACGAGCCTTGACCCCGGCACTGGCTCCACAGTTAGGGCTGCTTGGTTCCCCACCTGACCCGGTTGGCCGCTTCACCATGCGGGAAGGCCCGTCACTCATGATTGTAAGGCCAGATTGGGGATGGCCTTCAAATGGCTCGGGTTCAAAGCCCTTAGAATGGGGCCATGTCCTACCTTGTCTTAGCCAGAAAGTACCGCCCCAAGACCTTTTCCCAATTGGTCGGTCAGTCGCATGTGGTGCAAGCGCTCTCGAATGCGCTCGAGACGCAACGGCTGCACCATGCCTATCTTTTCACCGGCACGCGCGGCGTGGGCAAGACCACGGTGTCCAGAATTTTGGCCAAATCGCTCAATTGCGAACAAGGCATCACGCCTGCACCTTGCGGGACGTGTGAAATGTGTGTGGCCATTGATGCCGGGCGCTTTGTCGATTACACCGAGCTCGATGCCGCTTCCAATCGAGGCGTCGATGAGGTGCAACAACTCTTGGAGCAAGCGGTCTACAAGCCCGTTCAAGGTCGCTTTAAAGTGTTCATGATCGATGAGGTCCACATGCTCACGGGCCCCGCTTTCAATGCGATGCTCAAGACCTTGGAGGAGCCCCCCGAGTATTTGAAATTTGTCTTGGCCACCACCGACCCGCAAAAAGTG
>CAISQQ010000433.1 GCA_903887655.1 uncultured Burkholderiales bacterium | reverse complement strand
ATGCTCGTGTTCATGGTCGAGCTCAAAATCATGTGGCAAGGCTGGCTCCTGAGCGAATCATCAAAACACAACCAACCATCAGACCGCCAGACCAGAACTTTTGGGCATTTTGATCACACCTTGCAATTCACTGGCTGGGAGTTTGGCGATGGCTTTCTCGTCAAAGATCTCCCCCATCTCCGAGGGCACACCCGTTGTTGCGAGCTCTTGGAGCCATTTGTAATGAATTCTGGGGTCTTGGTCTTCGTACTCGAGTTGGCGCCCACCGTCTTGCAAGGATTTGGAGCCCGCGCCTTCGGCACTTTTTCTTCTGAGCGAAATGAATGGATAGCGCCTTGAGCCCAAACTGCAGGCCAAGTAACGCGCTGGTTGTGGCCCGGTGTTGAAGTGCTGATGGAACATCCAATACGGTGGTGTGTACATAAAACCATGGGCCCAGGGAAACTCCTTGAATTGCGAGTCACCCTCGTACCACAACAATGAGTAACCGGTACCGTCCACGGCGTGCACATGGGTGCCAGCGGCATGGCGGTGGGCTTTTTTATAGCGTCCCTTGGGTATTTGTGAGACATGGGCATGCATGGTGCCATCGGCCAAAATAAAACTGATGTTGCTCGACCCCTTGCCACGGGCTTCGAGCTCATAGAGTTTAAAGTGGGTGAGGTCATGCACAAAATTGGTCTCCCACACGCTGCGAGTCACGCCGGTCTTGTGCGTGTAAGCACTCAAATCCCCCTCGCCGTCAAAGTACTTGGCCTGTCCGACACGGTCTTTGAAGACAAAGGGGTTGTTAAAGACAAAGTCCTCGTCGTGGTAGAGATTCAAGGTCAATGGGGCATCGTGGGTGCAAGAAACCCGAACACGATCAAGACCCGAGCTATTAAAGAGCTGGTACTGGCAGTTCAGCGGAATGGCAAACATGGCCTTGGGGCCCCACTCAAACACCTTGGTTTGACCGTTCGGGAGCCAGATCTTGGTGGATCCATAACCCTCGAGCACATAACAAAACATTTCGTACAAATGACGCACCGGCTTGGTCTTGGCGCTCACGGCCACTTCAAGCACATAGTTCGCCATGAAGTCACCCGCACCGTGGGTGTGGGCCAAGCATCCCCTCGCCTCATACAGGCTCCAATCCTGGGTCTCCAAAGCCAACAAATTGTGACCAAAGTCCAAATGAATAGGAATGCCTTGAGCCTGCGCCCAATCGGCATAAGGGTCAACCAACACGCGAGACTGAGGAATGTCAGGTGCGGCAGGGTTCGCGTCAATTTGTTTCGGGGTATTCATAAAGTGTTGAGGATAAAGGCGGGTTGGATCGATTAAAGCTCAGTGCTCAAGGTGCGACTCAAGGTGGTGAATAGCTGACTGACTGACTGACTGGCTGGCTGACTGGCTGACTGGCACATGGTTTAGCGTTGGGGTGAGAGGACAAACAGATCATTCCAAATTTTGTCCCATTTTTTGTATTCATCCAAAGTCACCGAAGGGTCAATGAGTTTATAAGGGAAATTGCTCAAGGGGCTCGGTACAGCGTTACTGGCTGGAACACGTTGGCGTGACTTGATGATCTCTTGCCCCTCTTTGGACAAGGTGAAATCAACAAAGAGCAAGGCCGCATTGGGATGAGTCAAGTTGCTCGCCACACCAATGGCGCCGGCCCTGCCCATCGTGGGCTGCAGTGCTCTCCACTCGATAGGGGCACCAGACTTCACCAAACGCTCAGCGGCGTGGTTGTAGAGTGCCACAGCAATTGGAATTTCACCCGCGGCCACCAACTCGGCCATCAAGGTGTGGCCTTTGCGCAATTGAGGCTTGTTCTCTTTGAGGCGGCGAAAGTATGCCAATCCATCGGCCTCGCCCATGCTTTTCACCATGGCGGCAAACCAGTCGCTGTCGGCTGCCTCCAAGCCCAATTTACCGCTCCAACGCGGGTTCAGGAGGTCTTGGTAAGTTTTGGGTGCATCCTCAGGCTTGACCAAATTGGTGTTGAAGACCATGGTGAAAAAATTAAACCGGTCGGCCACATAAAAATGGCCTTTTTGAAAGGCATGGGCAGGCAAGTCCTTGAAGGATGGGCTGTAAAACTCTTGCAGCAACTTCTCCCGGTACAAGGACTCCATGACCACCGCATCACTCTCAAACACATCAGGTGTATAGCGGTGAGCATGCGCTTCCGTGACCGCGCGCTGGATCACCTTTTCACCGCTGGCGCGCCAGACAGTAACTTTGAGATCGTATTTCTTTTGAAATGCCTCCACCAAAGCCGACGTGTCCTTGGGACTTTGTGACGTGTAGAGCGTGAGCCCCCCCTCTTTCTTGGCTTCTCTCGTGAGCTGAGTGTCGCGCTCGGGCCCTTGATTCATGAGTAGACTGCCCACGCCTGACCCCGCCTCGTTGCTGATATGGGCAGTTTGAGCCCCCAGGGGTAGAGAAAAAACCAATCCCCAAAAAAGAGCACCCAAGCTTTGAATGACCCTGCCCTTGAGGCTCGAGCTGGATGAAAAAGACAGTGGAGCGGGAGCGGGAGCGAATAAAGGGGTATGGGTCATGAGGACAATCAGGAACTGTGAAGCAAAAAAAAGGAGTCCGAAGACTCCTTTAATGGGTCAAAGGTAAAAATTAGAATTTTACCTGGATGCCAGCGGCCACGTTGGTGATATTGCCACCAATGGCACTGGAGGAGATGACCGCATTGCTCGCGTTTTTATTCACAGCGTAGAGCATGAACAAGGCCAACTCTTTGCTGTAGTTGTATTTTGCACCAACGCTGGTCAAGCTGCCGCTCAAACCGTTGGTGGTGCAAACAGCGCCGCCTGAGAGCGAGCAAGAGCCATCGGCCTCATAAGCGTAATTGGCACCCAATGTCCATTTGGGTTGCACTTTGAATTCACCGCGCAATGCATAGGTGTTGTGGGTGTAACTGGCGAACTTGCCCACGGTTTGAGCATTTTCGGTGTACTTCAAGTTGGCAAATTCAGCCGCCACCGAATACAACTCTTGGTCAAACTGCAAACTCAAACGAGTCCCTGTGTCCTTCGAGCCAGGGCTTGCGCTCACGAGCGTAGAGCTCGCCTCAGTTGCCCCAGTGCCACTGAAGGTGCGGTAGTCATTGTGTGTCTCTTGGTGCAATGAAACATAAAAATTATCGTTGCTCCAACGCAGGCCGACAGCCGAGAGCCATTGGTTCTGTGTAGCTGTGCGGTTTTGGTCAGGACGGTATGAAAAGCCCGCTTGGAATCCACTGAATTTGTCACTCAAGACGCGAATTTGGTTGCCGATCCTTGTGTGAAAGGAGGTGGAGCCGCCTGCTGTTTTCCAACCCACATTGGACAAGACGTTGCTGGTTGAAATAAAGTTCGATGAGCTCACATCCAACAAACGTGAACGGTCACCAAACTCTTTGTAGATCGTGTCGAGCTGACCGACTTGCAATGAACCCACATCTTTGAGGCCAAGAGAGAGATACGCATCGCGGGTGTCGGTGAACAAGCTTTGTGCACCACCGGTGGCGGAACTCGAATCGATGGTCTTGCCCATCACGCCTTGGAAGTCATAACCAAAGGTGACGTCATCAACGGTTTTTTTGCCCTTGAAACCAATATAGGACTGTGACCAGGCAATTTGTGTTTTTTGCATGGGCGTGGTTTGTGCTGCCAACGTGCCAGCCACGGTCTTTTTGCTTTGCATGGAATTCGATGCGCTTCCAGTGGCCGAGCCATTGCCATAGGTGGTGACATCGTATTCTGGGTAGAGCGAGCCATAAACCTCTAAATTATCACCAGCGACTTGCACGGCGTGCACTTGTGACACCACGCCAATGGTGGATAGACACACCAACGCAACACGGCTAAGTTTGAACTTCATCGATATCTCCTGAGAATTTGAAAAGGTTT
>CAISQQ010000432.1 GCA_903887655.1 uncultured Burkholderiales bacterium | reverse complement strand
GGGGTTTGCTGTGAATGACGAACCACATGGAATGTTGACCTGTTGACTTGCTAACGTGTTGATGCTGACGGTCTGAGCCATTGTGAAATGATTCAAAAAAGCGCCATGGAGTCACATGGGCCACAAAGCCGCACGGACAGCCCCCCCGGGGCGTTCGCCTATTTTAGTGCTGAAATGCCCATGAGCGTGCCCCTGCCGCTACTCATGGAGGTCACTGTTGGCCCTGGCGTGGCCTGGGCATGCTCAGTCTGTCGCTTTGAAGACAAAGCTCTCGGCACTGGAGGGTGTGCGCTCACCACGCCTCACGTGTCCGCCCAGGCAGTTTGGAAAGTGCCCTGCAAACAGCAAGGTATTGCTGTCGCAAATGGCGTGCGTCACGGCTTGTCTAATCTCGGCTGCGGCAACGGGGTCGCTGCAAAATCGCGAGGACCAACCCAAATCCACGAGTTGAACCGGGGAGTGAAAAATATCGCCAGCAAACAATGCCCGTTGGTCCTTGCTGTTGGCGTGCAGCACGCAAGTGCCCGGTGTGTGCCCAAATGCGGCCCCCAAATATAGTCCCGCCTCAATTTCAAAGTCCGATTCCACCATTTGGGCTTGTCCTGACTCCACCACGGGCAAGACGGAATCTTCAAACGAGCCGTGGTTGGGGGAGGGCGTTGGCGTGCTCAAGCTCAGTTGGTGGGCCTCATGCCAATGCGCGTACTCTTCTTTGCCAAAGAGGTATTTGGCGTTCTTGAAGGTCGGCACCCAGCGACCATTGTCGAGCACCGTGTTCCAACCCACATGGTCGGCATGCATATGGGTGCAAAACACATAGTCGATGTCGTCCATCCCCAGCCCCAGGCTTTGGAGCTCTGCCAAGTAACGGGGCTGCTGCTGCATGTGCCAGCTCGCCCGTGACGGCCTGGGCTTGTCTTGGCCCACGCAAGTGTCAATCAAAATATTGGCCGTGGGCGTTTGAATGACATAGCTTTGAAAGGCCATGATCAATTCATTGTCTGGCGTCAAGTAGTGGGGACGAATCCAGTCCTCATGGTCTTTGATGCGATCCTCATCAAAGCCAGCAATGACCACCGAGGCGCTCGCAAATGGCCCCTCGTGTTCGACCACACGGCTGATTAAAAAATCTCCCAATAAGCGCTGTTGGGCCATTGAATTTATCCTCCAACTGTCAAAGTCGTGCTATCTTATGGTTTTTAAATCGTTTTGGGGAGAATATTTTGAATTACGCTTGGTCACCCATTGTCAACCGCAAACCATTGGCACTTCCCAACGGTAAAAAGCTCGCCCTCATCATCACGATGAATTGCGAATATTGGGATCTCACCAAGGACACCACGCAAAACTATTACGCAGGCGGCCCGCCCATGCTGCCCGATCCCTTGCCCGGCAATGTGGCTGATTTCCCCAATTTCACCTGGCGTGAATACGGTCAACGGGTGGGCGTTTGGCGGCTCTTCGATGTGTTTGAGGCCTTCAAGATGCCGTTTTCCATCACTATGAATGCCAAAACGGGCCTGGAGAGACCCGAAATTATTCAATACGCCAAGGATCGCCACTGGGAGGTGGTGGCGCACAATTACGAGCAAGGCGAGTTGCTCACCAATTACACGTTCGATATTGAGCGCGAGCGTGAACTCATTCGCAACACCTTGGCTGTGTATGAAAAAGTCATGGGTAAGAAAGCCAAAGGCTGGCTTTCTTCATCTTTGCGCAGCACACCCAACACCCCCACCATCTTGGCCGAGGAGGGGTTGCTGTTCTTTTGTGACTACATGAACGACGATCAGCCCTACATGATCAATACACCGGCTGGGCCCTTGGTCAATGTCCCCTACTCCATTGAGATCAACGACTTTACCTTCTTTCACCGCCGTGCCATGAGCACCTGGGATGCGGCCAGAATGCTCAAAGATCAGTTTGATCAGTTGTACCTCGAAGGCGCCCAGAGTGCTCGTTTGATGAACATTGGGCTGCACCCCCACATCTCCGGTCACCCACACCGCATGCCTTGCTTTCGCGACTTCCTCACCCACGTGGGACAGCACCCCGATGTTTGGATCACCACTCGCGAGGAAGTGGCCCACTGGTATCTTCAGCAAATCTAAAGCCAGGGCACAAAAAAATCAAACCCCAAGTCCCTCAACGTCCTCGATCGGGCGTGGGGTTCTTGGGGCTTGAATGCGCACGAGAGCGCATGGATGGGATTGAAGTGAACCAGACACGGGGTGCGTGCCGTTGGCGCCGTGGCGCCAACCCCCCCCTTTTTTTATTTACACTTGTCGGGCTCGTGGCTGTCCATGAGCGTTCTTTGCTCGTTCTTGATTTTGATGATGTAAGCGGGCAGCTCTGAGTCATGGTCGCTGCTGAAGCAGATTTTGCCGATGACGCCTTGGATATTGGTGCTCATCAAAGTTTCTCGAATGGCATTGCGCTCTGCGCTCAATTTGGCCGGGTCTCCTGTGACACCGGCGCGCCTCATGGCGTCGGCAAAGGTGTAGACGATGTCATAGGCCGAGGCGTCCACGTGGTGCGCGCCAGACTTGCCCACCCCGCGTTTGCGGGCTTCTTCGATGAATTTTTTCTCAAAAGCACGCGTGCGCTCGTTGGTGTCCCACCAGTACCAGGCCACGTAGATAGCCCCTTCGCCATCGGCACCGAGTGTTTTGCCAATATCGGGATCGGCAAAGATTTGTGAGCCAATCAAGGTGCTGGCGTTGCCTTGGCGGCGCAGCTCTTTCATCACTTTGATGGCCCCTTCGGGCAGGCCTGCAAATGCCAATACGCTGGGTGAGTTGCCTTTGAGCTTGGTGATTTGGGGCGACAAGTCGGTGGCATTGGTGGGGAAGCCCTCGGGCGGGATCACCATCTTCCAGCCTTCTTTCTCCAATAAATTGGGCATCCAAGCGGCCAAGGACTTGCCTACAAACTCATCACTGGGGTACATCACCGCCGCCGTCTTGGTGGTGAAGCCGCCTTTGACTGCCAAGGTTTTAAGCAAGCGTCCAAACTGCTTGCCTTCGTCTTCGGTGATGCGAAAGGCCCATTTCTTGCCTTGAGTGAGTCCGGGCGCCGAGGCGGCGTTGGGGATTTGTACGATCTCCAAGCGCTCACCGGCTGCAAATGCGACTTGTGCTTCTTGGCTCGAGAAGGGGCCAATGGCGCCCAGAGCTTTGGCGTCCTCGGCAAATTTTTGAGTGGCCACCTGGGCATTTTTGGCTTCACTGCCCGTGTCGAATTTCTCAATCCGAATCTTTTTTCCGTTCACGCCGCCTGCGGCATTGATTTCGGCCACGGCTATGTCAACGGCGATTTCGGTGCCGACCCCCACACCCGCATAGCGGCCCGTTTTGGCATGAGACAAACCCAAGACCAAGTCGTCTGCGCGGGCCATGGACGAGAGCGCCAAGCCCAATGCCAGCATCCAATAGATTTTCTTCATCGAAATTTTCCTTCTTGGTTAAGACCCCAAATAGGCTGCCACCATTCGGGGGTCGGAGATTAAATCGTGAGCAGCACCTTCAAGCGCCACGCGCCCGAGTTCCAACACATAAGCACGGTGGGCGTGGTTCAAGGCCAAGTGGGTGTTTTGTTCCACCAATAATATACCAAGTCCATCGCGATTCATCTCTTGGATCAATTCGAAAATGCGTTTCACCAGCAAGGGGCTCAACCCCAGTGAGGGCTCATCGAGCATCATCACGGTGGGTTTGGAGAGCAAGGCTCGGCTGATGGCCAGCATCTGTTGCTCGCCCCCAGAGAGTACCGAGGCGAGCATGTCTCGTCGCTTGGCCAAATTGGGAAAGCGGTCATAGATGTCATTGATTTCGCGCTGGGGAGTGCTCCCTTGGGTGTAGCAGCCCATGAGCAAGTTGTCGTGAACAGTCATGCTGACAAAGATTTGTCGCCCCTCGGGCACGAGCACCAGGCCCGATTTGACCCGTTGTGCAGCACTCAACCCGGCGAGGGTTTGGCCCTTCCACTGCAGCCGACCCGCTTGGGGAGACACCAGCCCTTGGATGCATTTGAGCAGTGAGCTCTTGCCCGCACCGTTGGCACCCAAAACCGCCACGATTTCACCCGGCCTCAAGCTCAGGCTCACGTCTTGGAGCGCTTGCGTGCTCTGGTACGCCAGTGAGAGATGTTCTACTTCCAAGAGCATCAGTGTTCTCCCGCGCTTTGCGCACTGTCTTGCCCCAAATAGGCGTCTTTGACCAATTGGTGTCCCAAAGCGACATGGGTATCGCCTTCAAAAATCTTCTTGCCAAAATTGAGCACCACCACCTCGTCGCACAAGTTGCGGATAAAGGGCATGTCGTGCTCGACCACCATCAGGGTGATGCCTTTTTTTGCAATGGAATCCAAAAACCGATTGAGCTCAAGGGACTCGGCGCTGTTGAGCCCCGCGGCAGGTTCGTCAAGGAGAAGCACCGTTGGGCGCGCCATGAGGGCGCGCACAATTTCGATTTTCTTTTGGGTGCCGTAGGGCAAGTCGGACACCACTTGCCCCTCAAAACTGCCCAGCCCAGCCTCGTTCAAGGCCTTCAAGGCGCGCTCTTGGGAGGCTTTGCTTTTGACGCGTTGCCAAAGGGGTCGCCAATGGAATTCCCCAAGCAGGGTGTTTTCTAGGACCGACAAATGTGGCATCAAGCGAATATTTTGAAACGATCTCGACAGCCCCAGCCCGATGCGTTGGCGCGAGGGCACTTGCGCGATGTCTTGTCCATTCAGGCGCATCTCGCCAGCATCAATGGGGTAGACGCCGCTCAATAAATTAAAGAGTGTGGATTTGCCCGCTCCATTGGGGCCAATGAGGGCGGTTTTGCTGCCCATTTTGACCTTGAAGCTCACATCATCGATCACAACCAAGCCACCGAATGCTTTTTGAAGATGATGAATTTCAATGGCCCATGTGCCCGCTGCCGCAGGGCTGGAGCCGGTGCTTGCCATCCCAGCGCTTGGCAAAGCGTCTGCGCTGAGGCTTTGAGTGGCGGGAGCCGCAGGCGTGTGGGGCCAGAGCCTTCTCGCGAGCCTGCCCAGGGCGTGGGTGGTGTGCTGGGTCATGAGCCCTTGAGGCCTGAGCGCCATCACGGCCACGACCAAGACGCCAAAAATCATGTAGCGTGCCGATTCAAGAAATTTCAAAGCAGGATTCAAGTCGGCAGCACTGCGCAGCACTTCGGGGATGAGGGTGAAGAAAATCGCCCCCACAATGGGGCCCCAAACTGTTTGAGTGCCCCCAAGCAGCACGTAGAGCAAGACGTAAATGCTAAAAAGTACACCGGTCGACTGCACATCAATGAAGTTGAAGTGGTGCACGAGCAAGCCCCCGCCCAAACCACCAATGGCGCCGCCAAGGGTGAAGGCGATGACTTTGCTTTTCCTCAAATTCACACCAAAGAGATCGGCCACATTGGGGTCGTCGTGCACGGCCCGCAGCGATAAGCCCAGATAAGTACTCATGACCCAAGCACAAAACGCAATGACCAACAATGCCGCACCCCAAACCCAGTCCATGCCGGCATAGGTCATGACCGACAAACCCGCGGCCCCACCCAGCTCGGGAATGTTCAAGATCACCCCAGAGACCACTTCCGCAAAGGCAAAAGTCGCCAGCACCATGTAGATGCCTTGGGTTCGCAAGATGGGAAAGGCGATGACAAAGGCGATGAGACCCGCGCTGAGCGCGCCCACCAAGAGGCCCAACCAAAGTGGCCCCATCGCAAGGGAGGTGACGGCGCCCGCACTGTAGGCGCCGATCAAGACAAAGCCCGCTGAGCCCAAGTTCAGCAGTCCCGCAGAGGCGGGCAAGTACACCGAGTAGGCGATCACCGTCTGGATGGCCAGGAGTGAGAGTAAGCCTGAGACGTAGCCGGACATTAAAACTTCCCTTTGCCGATTTGAGTGTGACCAAATAGCCCTGAAGGCTTAAGAATCAAAATGCACAGCAAGAGCCCCCAAACGGGAATTTTTTCGATTTCAGCGCCAAACGTGCTGATGGCTAGAATTTTCACCATCCCCACAATCAATCCGCCAAAAACCGCACCCCAAATGCTGCCCAGGCCACCGAGCACCATGCCCGCGATCGCGTCTGTGGCCACGGTATCGCCCATGAAAGGCGAGACGGTGCCATAGCTGATGGCGTAAAAGATGCCTGCTGTGCCGGCGAGCAAACCCGTCACGACAAACACAATGGGCACAACGGTTTGAATCTCTACGCCCATCAACGTCGCGGCCAGTGGGTTTTCGGCGATACCGCGCAAGGCCCGTCCGGTTTTGGTGTTGTTCAAGACCGCTTGCAACAGTGCCGCCAAGGCAATCGCCAACACCAAGCTCAAGAGTTGGGGCTCGCCCACAATGAGACCTGCAAAGCGCAAATTGGCGTCTCCCAAACCCATCTCAAAACGCTGCGGGTCTCCGCCCCACAGGGTCACACACAGGTGTTCAAAAATAATCAAAAATCCAAGCGAACTCACCAGCGGCAGGGCATGCTCGGTCGCGTCCCCATGTTTGGAGCGCAAATACCGGTAGGTCAATCGTTCGATGAGCAAGGACACGAGCACGCTGGCCACGAGGGCGAAAAAGATCGCTACACTCCAATGCAGTTGCAGGCCCAGGATGTGATCGGGCGTTGAACTCAAGGCCCAGGCCACCATGGCCGCAATCATGAAGAGTGCAGGAATGGTGAAGTTTAAAAAGTTCAGCATTCCAATGGTCAAGGTGAATGCGACGGCGACAAAGGCGAGGATGCCGCCGAGCATGAGTCCGTTGATGAGTTGTTGTAAGAATTGCATGGGATGTGGGCAGTGGCTTGCGCGATAGTAACGAGATATTAACGCGATGTTAACGCCATGTTAACGGTAAGTTGGCACGCCTTGAGTCTGGGTCAAGATCAATTTTTGAAGTGGGGATTTTTTGGGGTCATCATTTTTCTATGAAAGGATTGTTCTCATTGTGAATTTTTGTCATTCTAAGCATTGGGCTTGGCTCATCGCAATCGGGTGTTGGGGTTTCTATCTAGAAGTGCACGCTGAAGATGCACTGGTGCGGCTGCCGTCCAATAGCGTGCAAGAGGAGCAGCACATTGATGCCATGCGTGTGCATAAAGCGCACCATTTCGAGGCCAAGACCCACGCTGTGGTTTCGAGCTCTCGGTCCACGGTCAGCCCCTCATCGGCTTCATTGACGGCGCATCCTTGCGCTTATGAATCGGAGATCGCTAAAAAGCCACCCTTTAAAACAGTGAGTTTGACCTTTGATGATGGCCCCAGTCCCGAGCGAACCGAGTTCATTTTGTCGGTTCTTGAGAAATACAATATCCCGGCCAGCTTTTTTTTGATTGGTGAGAAGGTCAAGAAATACCCCGACTTGGTGGAAAAAATTGCCAAGAGCGGGCGCCACCTGATTGGCAACCACTCTTGGCAGCATCCCAATTTCCATGACATTGATGCCGACCAACAAGAGCGTGAAATCGCCCAAACGCAGCAAGCGGTGCAGCTGTACACGGCTGAAAAATACTTTCGCTATCCTTATGGCAACTCCACGTGTGAGAGCCGTGACCAGTTGCACCACTTGGGCTACAAAATTGTGGGCTGGCACATCGATTCTTGTGACTGGGCCTTTGATAAAACGGGGTCGGTGAGTGAGCACGATGCACAAATCTGCGAGGTCAAAGCGCACAACACCAGCAATTTCATTGAGCACACCCTGGATGCCATTCGAGAAAGAGGCGGGGGGATTGTTTTACTCCACGACATTCACCCCAACACCCTCAAGCAGCTTGAGGCGTTGATCGTGCGGCTGCAGCGTGAGGAGTTTCATTTCGAGAGACTCGATAGCGTCGACTTTGAAGCCCTGTTGAATTGATCAGGCCGCCAGGCTCTCTTTGGGGATGTTGACGATGAAGTTGGTGAGACCACTCGCATCGGTGGCGGGTCGCATGTGCTGGCTCATGGCCTTGGCGGCGAGTTCGGGGTCTTGGGCCTTCAAGGCGTTCACAACCGCCTCGTGTTGCTCAAAGGAGGCTTGCAAGTGGCCCAATGCGCCAAAGGCGTGCATGCGGTAGTAGCCAGTTCGGGTGCGAATTCTGAGCACTTCTTGGCGCAAATACGGGTTGCGGGTGGCTTGGTAAATGGCTTCATGAAACTGCAAGTTGCTCGCCTGCCAGCCCGTGGCATCTTGGCCTTGCACGAGTGCCTCAGAGGCTTGGTGGATGGTGCTCAAGCTGCGCAACTCCTGGGGACTGATGCGCTGGCAGCACAGCTTGGCGGCGGCGCCCTCGAGCTCTGCCAATAACTCCCACAAGGAGAGGAGTTGCTGCAAACTCATTTTGGCCACAATCATCCCGCCCCTGGGTAAGCTGTTGATCAAGCCCTCGCTTTGGAGTTGGATCAAGGCCTCTCGAATCGGGGTCTTCGAGACTTGGTGCTGGCTCTCCAGCTGAGCCTCATCAATGGAGTCGCCAGGCAACAGCACCCCGCTTTTGATGTCATGCTCAATCAAGCGTCGAATTTTTTCACTGGCTTTGATGAAGACGGTTTTCATAGGATGTGGGCGGTGTTGGGGCCGGACTGGGCCCGTGGGCGCGGATGGCCATGCACAATCTGGTGCATGGATTGGGATCGATTCTTGCTTGCATAAATATATCTTAAATTTCGATTTTTATATATATGGGGTTTATATATATACTTTTTTGAAATTGTTCCTGTAAAGTATTTGACTAAATGCCTGGCAGATGGTTGTTCACCGCTTGAGAAAGAATACGACTTTGAATCAGAATTTGAGCTCACCCCCCATGGAAGATTTGGCCTATTGGCTCAAATCGGTGCACGCCATGTGCCCAAGCAACACCCAAGCCAAGGCTGATTCCTTGGGGGTTGGCAGCGTGGGCCAGGGCAGGGTGGGCCATAAGCGCGTGCAGTCGATGGGTGTGGTGGCGTTCGCTTTCGAGCAGCAATTGGAGCTCGGCGAAGCCAGACTGCTTCGCTTGGCCAAGACGCTGTACCGATTGAGTGGCGTGCCAACCCCCAATGCCTCCCTTGCCAGAGTTCCATCGGTGTCATCGGTCCCTTCAACACGATGCTTTGAAGACTTTTTCTTGAAAGATCCCTGTGCTTGAGTCTTTGCCCAACACCATCGAGCAGCTTCATGCCCATTTGTCGGCGGGTGAGTTGACGGTGAAGGAAGCCTTGATTTGGCAGCAGCAACGCTTGCAAGACCAATCCCTTGGCAACCGCGCTGTGGTGGAATACCTCGACTTGAATGGGGAGCCTAATCAGACGACCAACTCATCTGAACTCCAGCCCTTGTCCGGTGTGGGTTTGGCGCACAAAGATATTTTTAATTTGTCGGGTCGTGCACCAGGCTTGGGCCTGGGGCTTTCTCAGCCTGCCCCAACGCTTCAAATGGCGCCGGCGCTGGCATGTTTGCACCAAAATGGAGCGCGCCATTTGGCCAGCCTTCACATGGCGGCTTTGGCATTTGGCGCAACGTCGAGCAATGCCGACTTGGGGCCCTGCACCAATCCGTTGAATCCCCAAGCCATTGTGGGGGGCTCATCCAGTGGCAGTGCCGTGGCGGTGGCCCAGGGTTGGGTGTATGGCTCCTTGGGCACCGATACCGCTGGTTCGGTGCGCATTCCCGCGGCGAGTTGTGGATTGGTGGGTTTAAAAACCAGTCATGCGCTGGTCTCCACCCAAGGCTGTGCCCCATTGGCGCCAGCACTCGATACAGTCGGCGTGTTGGCGCGCTCCTTTGGCGATGCACGCTCGGTGCTGTTGGGCGCCTTGCCCCAAGCGCGGACCCGCCAGTTGTTGGCGCAGACGCAGTGCGTGGGACTCAAGTCTGCTCGAATTCGCGCCTTCTTGCCCAGTGAGCTCGATGCCGACGTGTCGTCATGCCTCTTGGCATTCATTGAGACCATGAATACATTTCAGGTGGAGGATGCTGTGGATCCATTTCAAGCGCTCAGTCAAAGCGCAGAAATTTTGATGCTCAGCCAAATCGCGCAAACCCATGCCCAGGTGCTTGAACTCAAGCCCGAGCCCTTCAATGTGCCCCAACGCTACCCAACAAACTTACCCAAAGCACTGGCCGAAAGTGTGCTCGCAGGTCTGGCCATGCCAGCGTTTTGGGCCGAGCAAGTCACTCGCGCGCGCGCCCAAGCGCTCGAAGACTTCTTAAAACAAGCTTTTGAGGCGGCTGATTTTGTGATCTTGCCAGCCTTGGCCACGCCCTTGCCCTTGCTTGAAGAGGTCGAGCCTGGTTGGCCTCTATTTGATGTCAAAAAATTGCTGGGACTGCATCGCTACATGGGTTTTGTGAATTACTTGGGTCTGCCCGCAGTGGTGGCGCCGGTGGGCGTTGATCGTCGTGGCTTGCCCATTTGCGCCCAAGTCTTGGCGCGTCCTGATCAAGATGTGGCGCTCCTCGATTGGGCTGAGCAGCATTGGTCCCATGCGCTGAGTTGGTCGTCTCATGCGGCGGGTGCTGCCCCCAGTTCTCGTCTCTCTCGCCCTTTGGGTGAGCCTTTGGTCAACCCCACTCACTCTGTGTCATTGCACGCTTGAGTGCGTGCTCGAAAGCCTTACATCCTCATGCCCAAAATTCAAGCCTCCAGTGCCCTGTCTCGTTTTCGAGTGTTGGACCTCTCGCGCGTGCGTGCCGGCCCCAACTGTGTCCGCATCTTGACGGACTTTGGAGCGGACGTCATCCGCATTGAGCCCCCGCCCGGTGTGGATCCCAACGAGGTGCTCTTTCAAGGCAAGCGCCAAGGTGGCGACTTTCAAAACTTGAACCGCAACAAGCGATCGATGACCTTGAATTTGAAAAAGCCAGGAGCCTTGGGCATCTTGATGAAGCTCGTTGAGACGGCCGATGTGATCGTGGAGAACTGGCGCCCAGAGGTCAAGGCCAAACTCGGGCTCGATTATGAGTCCTTGGCACGGGTGAACCCGAGGATCATCTTGGCCAGTATTTCTGGCTTTGGGCAAGATGGCCCCTATGCCTTGCGGGCGGGCTTTGATCAAATTCTTCAAGGCATGGGTGGCCTGATGTCGGTGACGGGTCACACCGAATCGGGGCCTGTGCGCTCTGGTATCGCAGTGGCTGATTTGAGTGCCGGGCTTTACTGCGCCATCGGTGTCTTGACGGCACTCCTGGAGCGGGAGGTCTCGGGCAAAGGGCAGTGGGTGCACTCGTCCCTCTTGCATTCGCAAATTGCCATGATGGACTTTCAAATGGCGCGCTACCTCAATGACGGTGAAGTTCCTGTTCAAATTGGCAACAACCACCCGTCTTCATGTCCCATGGGGCTTTTCAGTGGCAGCGATGGTGTCTTCAATTTGGGAGCTTCCGGAGAAGGCAACTGGGTCAAAATGTGCGAGGTTATGGGGCACCCGGAGTGGCTTGAGGACCCGGAGTTCAAATCAGAGTCCTCCCGCGTGATGCACCGCGAGCGCTTGAACGCTCT
>CAISQQ010000431.1 GCA_903887655.1 uncultured Burkholderiales bacterium | reverse complement strand
TGTTAATTAACATTGACACTGACACTGATACTTACACTGAAACTGACCCTTTTAATCGACCACCCCATTGGGCCCAGGGCTCGGCTTGAGACCTGAGCGCCAGGCGTTGAGGGGGCTGCACGAAACTGCGCCATCATCCCTGCCACCTTGCAGGCACGCCCAGCCAGGCCCAAGAACGCTCAACGCTCCAGGGTCAAGGATACCCCCATGCCACCACCGATACACAAGGCGGCCAAGCCACGTTTGGCATTGGTGCGCTGCATCTCATGGAGCAAGGTCACCAAAATGCGACAACCTGACGCACCAATCGGGTGCCCGATGGCAATGGCTCCGCCATTGACATTGACCTTGCTCGGGTCCACACCAAGCCCTTGGTTCACGGCACACGCTTGTGCGGCAAAGGCCTCGTTGAGTTCGAACAAATCGACCGAGTCGACACTCCAGCCCGCCCGAGTCAACGCCTTTTGTGAAGCCGACACGGGGCCCATGCCCATCAATGCAGGATCCAAGCCCGTTGTGGCAAAAGAAGCAATGCGCGCCAAAGGCGTGAGACCCAGCGCCGCGGCTTTTTGGGCCGACATCACCACCACGGCCGCGGCCCCGTCATTGATGCCGGAGGCGTTGCCCGCGGTCACACTGCCGGCTTTGTCAAACGCGGGACGCAAGGCGCCCAAGGCCTCGGCATTGGTTTTGGGGTTGATGAACTCATCGGTATTGAAATGGATGGGGTCGCCTTTTCTTTGGGGGATGCTCACCGAGACGATCTCGTCTTTGAATTTGCCAGCCAATTGAGCCGCCAAGGCTTTTTGTTGGCTCGACAATGCCAACGCGTCTTGCATCTCGCGCGTGATGCCATGGGCTTTGGCCACATTCTCGGCGGTGATGCCCATGTGGTACTGGTGGTAGACATCCCACAAACCGTCCACAATCATGGAGTCCACCATCTTCCAGTCGCCCATGCGCTGGCCGTCTCTGGAGCCCATCAGCAAATGCGGTGAGGCGCTCATGTTCTCTTGACCACCGGCCACCACAATCTCACTGTCACCCCAGGCCACCGATTGGGCCGCGAGCATGACCGCTTTGAGGCCCGAGCCGCACACGGCGTTGATGGTGAGGGCAGGCACCTCTTGGCCAATGCCGGACTTCATCAAGGACTGGCGAGCGGGGTTTTGACCCGCGCCTGCGGCCAAGACTTGGCCCATGATCACTTCACCCACACTCGCGGGGTCGACCTTGGCTCGGGCCAAGGCTTCGCGAATCACCGTCGAGCCCAAGTCGCTGGTGGAGACCTTGGCCAAACTGCCACCGAATTTTCCCACCGCTGTTCTTGCTGCTGAGACAATCACAATATCGTTCATATTTATTCTCCTGATGGATGCATTGTTATTCAAACGAAAACTTCACACTTTCACCGCCACATAGCGCCCTGGAGCAGATTCTATGGGCTTGAACTGGGCGTTGCCTGCTCGCTTGGGGGCAGGCACACTGGCGCCTGCATGGCTTGCAAGCCACTGGGCCCAATGGGGCCACCAACTGCCGGGGACTTCCTTGGCTGACTCCAGCCAAGTTTCTAATTTTGCAGGAAAACTGCGCTTGTCGCTCACCCAATGGCTTCTTTTCTTGGCCAGCGGCGGGTTGATCACCCCAGCAATATGGCCGGAGGCGCCCATCACAAAGGTTTTGGGGCCTTTGAAGATTTGGGTGGAGGCGTAAGCCGCGTCCACGGGCACGATGTGGTCTTCCTGAGAACCATAAATGTAGAGCGGCAGGTTGACGCCTCCCATGTCTATGGGCACACCGCAGATCTCCACGGCGGCGGGCTTGATCAGGCGGTTTTCCAAATAGGTGTTTCTCAAATACCAGGCGTAAAAAGGACCGGGCAAATTGGTGGCGTCGCTGTTCCAATACAAAAGATCAAAAGCCGGTGGGGTTTGGCCCTTCAAGTAGTTGCCCACCACATAGTTCCACACCAACTCGTTGGGCCTGAGGAAGCTGAAGGTTTGGGCCAGGTCTCGACCCCCCAGCAATCCCCCATTGGCAAACTGCATCTCGCGCATTTGGACCATGGGCTCATCGATGAAGACATCCAAAATCCCGGTGTTGCTGAAGTCAACCAAGGTGGTGAGCAAGGTGGCACTGCTCACTGAAGAGTCTCCTCTCGCAGCCAGTATCGCCAAGGCGCAACTGAGCATGGTGCCGCCCACACAAAACCCCAAGCTGTTGATCTGTCCACGGGGCGACAAAGCGCCGGCCACCTCAATGGCTTGGAGCACGCCGTGCTCGATGTAATCCTCCCAGGTCGCCCCAGCCATGGATTCCTTGGGATTGTTCCAACTCACCACCAAGGTTCGATGCCCTTGAGAGACCGCATAGCGGATGAACGAGTTCTCGGGCTGTAAATCCAAGATGTAGAACTTGTTGATGCAAGGCGGCACCAAAAGGAGCGGCTTTTCAAACACCTTCGTTGTCAGGGGGGTGTAGTCGATGAGCTGGAAAAATGCGTTTTCAAACACCACCTGACCTTGGGTGGTGGCCACATTCTTGCCCACTTCAAAAAGACTCTCATCGGTCATCGAGACATGGCCTTGGCGCAAATCGTGCACCAAATTCTCCAGCCCGTGCGACAAACTCGCCCCTTGGGTTTTGACCGCCAATTCGATCGCCTCCACATTGGTGGCCAAAAAATTACTCGGCGCGCTCGCTGCCACAAATTGCTCCACAGCAAACTTGATGCGGGTCTTCGTTTTGGGGTCGATCTGCAAGGCGTCGGTCAAACTCACCAAGGTGCGTGAGCCCAAGATGTACAAAGCCGCACCAAATTGTGAGGCGGGTTGATGGGCCCAAGCCTCGCTGCTGAAGCGTCGGTCTTTGATCTTCAAATCGGCGTGCAGGCTCTGGTTCCACAGTTCGGTGGCTTGGGCGATGAAGTCTTGTTGTATGCGCTCGAGTTTGGCCGCATCAAAGGCTGTGGTGCTCGGGGCACCAGGGGTGGCAAAAGCCTTGAATTGAGCCAAGGTGCTCTCGAAAGCTTGCGACATCAGCCCACTGAAGTCTGGCAGACCACCCGTTTGGGGCGACGAAGACGATTCACTCATTGACGACCACTCCATGGAGCCCAAAAGCCCAAAATCCGACAAGCCCAAATCAAAACCCGAGCGTCAATCACAGTCATGCGCACGGGCCAAACCACTCAACCCCGAGCAAAGAGCTTCGCTGAGGTTCCATGCAAAGAGTATCGCAGTTATTGAAACGAATTTTTAGAGGATGGCCTCCAGATTCTTTGCTCAGCATCAAGGTTTCTGGAGCCCCTGTGCCTTGTCGCCTTATCGCCTTATCGCCTTGGCCCGCCAAGTGTCACGATAGGGGGTCATCGAGCCAAATGCTGGCAGCAAAACGGCCACATACGCCTTGGCGGCGATAGGAAAAGAAATCCTCGGTGTTGGTGACCGTGCACCATGGATCGGGCGTGGCAGCGGCGCTTGGCGCCGAGGCCAGATTGCCAAACAGCTGCCCAACGCCGTGGCGCTCCAACTCCCACTGCACCAAACGCGACAAATGGGCCATCCACTTGCCCGTACGCACGGCGCTGGGCTGGAACGCTCGGGCGTTGTCGGCATTGCGTTCCACAAACCAATCCCTCACCTCCTCGCCCACTTCAAAGGCGGTGGGACCAATGCACGGCCCAAGCCACGCCAAGATGACGGGATCGGGCTGTGCAGGAGCCGTCGTTTTCTCGCCAGAGGACAAACGTCGACGCAAGTGCATGAGCGTTTGGGCAATGACCCCCCCATCGGTTTCGAGCGCGCTCGCGCCTGCCTGGGCGCGCAAACCCACCAAACCGCGCCAGCCCACGTGCACAGCGGCCACGGCCCGCCCCAGAGAGTCGGCCAACAACACAGGCATGCAATCGGCCACCATCATGGTGCAGGCCACCCCGCGAGCTTGCGTCAAGGCCGAATCTGCCGACTCTGCCGTTGTGATGGCGGTGGTGTCCTGGGTGGAGAGGTTGTTGGGTAACAACGAGTGTGGGCTGCGATCTGCGTTGGGGTCTGGGCTTGGGTCTGACGATGGCGCGAAAAGCTCCAAGACCCGACAGCCATGCACTTGGTTCAAGAACACGGGGCTGGCCCCCAAGTGCTGGGCATACACGCGGCGATTGTGGGCCACCCGCTCGGGCACGTCCCCAACATGCAGACCCAAATTCAAACTGGCGTACACCCCCTCAGACACCCCGCCCAAGCGTGTGCTCAAATGCGTGCGAACACCCATGCGCTCCAACCCCCACTCGGGCGCAAAGGGCGTTGGCGTGAGGGCCCCGCTTGGGGGCTTCGTGGATGAGGACCTCAACAAAGGGGTGTGCATGCCCGCGAGTCTAGTGCACACCAAGGCGCCTTAGCAAGCCTACCAACGCCCTCCAACAGCGTGCCCCTGCCTTTGAGCGGGCATCCATTTGCAAATCACACTGCACCACTTGCGGACTCGATCACAGCGCTTCAAGCGCTTTGGTAAACTCAAGCCCACATCCCAAACGCCGCCCCGGGTTTTGGAGGTGTGCGAGCGTGTCTCACCCTCGCCACTACCCCAAAGCTTTGCGCTTATCCCTTTCACCCAGATCCCCAACCCCATGAACTACACCTTTGAACCTCAAGCCTTGGTCAGCATCCCCGTCGTGGGTCTTGACGCCCTTTTCCCCGTGCACCGCCTCTACTGCGTGGGCCGCAACTATGAAGAGCACGCCAAGGAGATGGGTTACACCGGCCGAGAAGCGCCTTTTTTCTTTTTAAAGCCCACAGACTCTTTGATTTATGTGGCCCCTGGCCACACGGCCCAAATGCCCTACCCGAGCATCACGCAAAACTTCCACCACGAAATTGAACTCGTCGTGGCCATTGGCAAAGGCGGGCGAGACATCGCCGCCAAAGATGCCCAAGACCACATCTATGGCTACGCGGTGGGTCTGGACATGACTCGCCGTGACTTGCAAAATGACATGAAAAAACAAGGCCGACCCTGGGACATCGGCAAAGCCTTTGACCTGAGCGCCCCGATGGGCCCGATTGTCCCCAAGGCCCAGGTTCAGGGCCTCGAAGACGCCGAGATTTATCTCACCGTCAACAACACCGATCGCCAACGCAGTCACATCAACAAATTGATCTGGAACATTGCCGAGACCATTGAACACCTCTCCAAAGCGTGGGAGCTCAAAGCCGGGGACTTGATTTTCACGGGCACCCCTGAAGGGGTCAATGCCGTGGTTCGGGGAGATCACTTGCACGGTGCTGTTGCCGGTGTGGGCTCCATCGATGTGAGCGTCGTCTAAGCCGCTTGGAGCTCACTTGAATTCCTCTGCCCCACCAACCCTCAGCCCCAATCGAGTGAGCCCATGCCCCTGAAAGAACCCATCAAGCACTGCAAAAATTGTGGCTCCCCAGTCGTCTACCGCCTGCCCGATGACGGCGACACCAAGTTGCGCGCGGTCTGCACCGCGTGCTCGAGCGTTCACTATGAAAACCCTTTGAACGTGGTGGGCACGTTGCCCGTTTGGGGTGAACAAATCCTCCTTTGTAAGCGCAACATTGAGCCTCGCTTTGGTTTGTGGACCCTGCCCTCAGGCTTCATGGAACTGGGTGAAACACTGCAAGAAGGCGCTGCGCGCGAAACGCAAGAGGAAGCGGGTGCGCAGTTCAAGGTCTTGGACCTCTTCACGGTGACGAGCGTCGTCAATGTCGGGC
>CAISQQ010000430.1 GCA_903887655.1 uncultured Burkholderiales bacterium | reverse complement strand
TGCCGGTTTGAAGGATCAAGCGCTCTAAGCTGTGGCTGGCCGGGTCTTCGCCCACCACACTCAAGAGGGCGGCATGCGCGCCCAAGCTCGCCACATTGAAGGCCACATTGGCCGAGCCGCCAAGGCGCTCTTCTTCGCGCAAAATTTTGACCACCGGGACAGGGGCCTCTGGGCTGATGCGCTCAACCGCCCCGTACCAGTAGCGGTCGAGCATCACATCACCCACGACCAAAATGCGGGCCTGGGAGAGGGTTTGTGCGCTCACGGGTTTCATAGTTCTTCAATTCTAAGGCTGGGGTAACTGTCCCAGGCCTGGCAGCCTGGGCAGTGCCAAAAATGTTTTTGCGCCTCAAAGCCACAGGCCGCACAGCGGTAACGGTTCAGAGCCACTGTGGCCTTGTCCAAGGCTTTTTGCACGAAAGCACGGTCTTCTTCGTGTTGCAGTTGTTCATGACCGAGCCACCATGATGCGACCAAAAGGGAGGGGTGTAGACGCAGGTGCTGACTCAATAAATTTTGTGCACGCTCGGACGATCCCTCCAAGCTCGCCACCGCCTTCAAGACGTCCAAGGAGGGGTGAGCGCTGTAGGCCGCCAAAAAAAGCGTGTGAATCTCTTTGACTTTGCCCAAGGCCCTGCCCCAACTCAAGAGCCGCTCACACAGCAGGGGCAAACAATGAGGGGTCTTGTGGGCGAGCTCCATCAAGGTTTGGTAAGCCTGCCCTGTTTGTCCCATCGAGTGGGCCAAATCGGCACTGGCCAAAAACGCTCGGGGGTGCAAAGGGGCCAGTTTCTGGGCTTGGAGGAGACGCTCTTGGGCCACGTCAATTTGAGGTGGTGTTGAGCCCAAGGCCTGAGCGGCCAATTCGCACAAATAGTGCGCTTGGCGAGTTTTGAAATCCCCCAAGCCTTGGGGTTCGATGGTCTGGGTGATGTCAAAGGCTTTTTGCCAGTCTCGGGTCTTTTCAAAAATGCTCAACAGCGCGAGCTGTGCTTGTTGCTCATGCGGGGTGTGCATGAGTTTGGCAAAGCCCTCTTCTGCACGGTCGAGCAAGCCGGCTTTTAAAAAGTCATAGGCCAAAGCGCTTTGTGCGCGCTCGTGCTCTTCGCGTCCCAAGTCTGACCTGGCGAGCAAATGCTGGTGCACGCGCACGGCGCGGTCGAACTCACCGCGGCGGCGAAACAGACTGCCCAGTGCAAAATGCAGCTCACTCGTATCGGGGTCTTGTTGAACGGCTTGGATAAAGGCATCGATCGCTTGGTCTTGCTGCTCATTGAGCAAGTGGTTCAAGCCTTTGAAGTAAGCCTTGGGGTTTTGGCGGTTTTCAAGTCTGAGTTGTCGAATGTCAAAACGCGAGGACAACCACCCCAGCACAAAGGCCAAGGGCAGTCCCAGCAAAATCCATCCCAAATCAAAGTCCATGGTTCCCTGCTTGATGATTGGGGTGTGCGCTGTGCAGGCGTTGAGGCGCTGGCATCGCGGGAGCGAGGCTCGTGGAGGGCTCCTTGGCGGGGATGGACTCAGCGGTGTGGGTGGCGGGCAGTGGGGTGGCCAAGGCGCGGCGGTGGGCCCACCAGCGCGGCAGCATACCCAAGACGCCCACCATGACCCCGAGAGTAAAAACCGCCAAGACGACCAGGATCATCGGACCCGTCCATTGATGGCCAAAGAAGAAGTTGAGTTTCACATCCTCTAAATTGTTGAGGGCGAAGGCAAAGAGCGTGAAAAAAACGCCCACCTTAAAGAGATTGAGCAGCCAGTGGAGGATCTTGCTCATGCCAGGCTGCCTGCAGTGAGATGCTCGGTGCCAGGCAACGCAATCTGTGGCCTAGGCGACCTCGTGACGCCGGACAGCAGGTAGGGAGCCACTTGCATGGATGATTCATTCATCATGCGCACGCCCCGTGTCATGGCTTGGGGTTGATCAGGCTTTGGTCCACAGCCTCTCGCAAGGCTTTGCCAGGTTTGAAGTGGGGGACGAGTTTTTCAGGGATGGCCACGCTTTGTCCAGACCGCGGATTGCGGCCCATGCGCGGTGCGCGGCGATTGATGGTGAACGTGCCAAAGCCACGCAGCTCGATGCGGTGGCCTTTGATCAAGGCCACGCTCATGGCGTCAAGAAGGGTCTTGACCGCCGACTCGGCGTCTGGGTGAGTGAGTTGAGCAAACCGCGCTGCCAGTTCGCTCACCAAATCGCTACGTGTCATGTGCTGGGTGGGTTGGTTGCCTGCAAAGCGTCAAACACCACTGAACTCCAGCACTTGGGCGTTGGCCGTGCTGGAGTCAGTGACGTCTCACGCCCTTTAAGGGCGGTTGAACAAAGAATTAGCCGTTGTTGTCCAATTTGGCTCTGAGCAAAGCGCCCAAACTGGTGGTGCCCGCATTGTCGCGAACCGACTGTTGGCTCAAGGTGGCCATGGCTTCTTGTTGATCGGCCGCATCCTTGGCTTTGATGGAGAGTTGGATGTTGCGTGTTTTGCGGTCCACATTGACCACCACGGCAGACACTTCGTCGCCTTCTTTGAGCACAGAGCGCGCGTCTTCGATGCGGTCGCGAGAAATCTCGCTCACCCGCAAATAGCCCACGATGTCTTCGCCCAAGTCGATCTCTGCACCTTTGGCGTCGACCGTTTTGACTTTACCGGTGACGATTTGTCCCTTGTCGTTGATCGATACAAAGGTGGTGAAGGGGTCGGCATCCAGCTGCTTGATGCCCAAAGAGATGCGCTCGCGCTCGACGTCCACGGCCAACACAATGGCTTCGACTTCTTGGCCTTCTCTTCTTCCGCCTGCTTCGCATACTTCGCCAGCAACCGCTTCCCGATATCGTCCTGTTCCTCAGACTTCGACTTAATCCGCTTCGGCTCAACGGTCTGGAACCGGAACTCGCCGGCCAACAACCGCTGCCAATTTGAGCGGTCCTGCCCATCTTTCGTTTTACAGATCCAATCCAGTTGCAGCCAGGAGCACTCCACTCCCTTGTACCGGACGACCGCTACCGCCTCATTACAGATCTTCTCGAAGTTCT
>CAISQQ010000429.1 GCA_903887655.1 uncultured Burkholderiales bacterium | reverse complement strand
CTTAGTTGCTGAGTGTGCAGTGGTGGGTCAAAGTGACCTTGAGCGCGGAATGATTGTCAAAGCTTACTGTGTTGTCAAGGCTGGTGTTACTCCAAGCGATGCGCTCAAGCGAGAACTGCAAGACCACGTGAAGTCTCGCTTGGCCCCGTATAAATATCCCAGAGAGATCGATTTTCTGGAGCACTTGCCACGCACTGAGACGGGTAAGCTGCAGCGATTTAAATTAAAACAATCCCCACCCTCTTAAGGACTTGATCTCATGCACCGTGTATTGCATCCACCCCATTGGCCCAAAGCCAGCGGTTATTCCAATGGCATGTCAGCCCGTGGCACGCAAATTTTCGTCAGTGGACAAATTGGCTGGAATCAGGCCCAAGAGTTTGAGAGCGATGATTTTGTGGGCCAAGTCGATCAGGCTTTGCAAAACGTGGTGGCTGTGATGAAGGAAGGCGGTGCCTTGCCCGAGCACCTCGTGAGAATGACCTGGTATGTGGTCAGCAAAGACTTGTATGTCAACAACCTGCAAAAGATCGGGGAGGTCTATCGTCGTGTGATCGGTCGACACTACCCCGCCATGAGCTGTGTGGTCGTGGCGGCACTCATTGAGGCACGCGCCTTGGTTGAGATCGAGGTCACTGCCGTGGTGCCAGACTGACAGAGGGGCGAGGGGATCACTGGCAGACAAGTCGAGCAGAGCAGCTCAAGCCATCAAATGATGCCTTGTGATTTGAGCGCAGAGATCGCTTGCTCGTCTAGACCGAGCAAATCGCCCAACACTTCTCGGTTGTGTGCGCCAAGCTCCGGCGGCGCAGTCTTGTGCTCAATGGGGGTGTGTGACAAACGGATGGGGTTGGCGACACTGGGGACTTGACCGTATTTGGGGTGATCGATGTCGATCTTGATGCCTCTCGAGACCACTTGGGGGTCGGCAAAAACCCGGTCCAGGGTGTTGATCGGACCGCAGGGCACACCGGCTCTTTCCATGATGGCGGTCCAGTCATTGATGCTTTTCTCACGCGTGATGGCACCCAGAATCGGTGTGAGTGCATCACGGTTGGCAACGCGATCCCCATTGCTTAAAAACCGCAGATCGGTTGCCAATTCCGGGTGACCTGAAGCCACGCAAAAACTCTTGAACTGCGAGTCGTTGCCTGTGGCCAAGATGAAAAAGCCATCACTCGCGGGCAAGGATTGGTAAGGCGAGATGGAGGGGTGTTCATTGCCCAAGCGTTTGGGGGCTTGTCCGGTGACCAAATAGCTCGATGCTTGGTTGGCGAGAGCTGCGACTTGCACATCCATCAAGGCCATGTCGATGTGTTGACCCACCCCTGTCGTATCGCGTGAACGCAGGGCTGCCAAAATTGCCACAGTGGAGTAGAGTCCTGTCATTACATCGGTGATGGCGACCCCCACTTTTTGGGGTCCTCCTCCCGGCAGGTCATCGCGTTCGCCCGTGATGCTCATCAAGCCACCCATGGCTTGGATTAAAAAATCATAGCCTGGACGTTGGGCGTAGGGGCCGGTTTGCCCAAAACCCGTGATCGAGCAGTAGACCAATCGAGGATGGATGGCTTTCAACGACGCATAGTCCAAACCGTATTTTTGCAGACCCCCGACTTTGAAATTTTCAATCAAAACGTCGCACTCCAGTACCAAGGCTCTGACCAGATCAGCCCCAGACTTTTGAGTGAAATCCAAGGTGATGGACTTCTTGCCCCGATTGCAGGTCATGAAGTACGCCGCATCGCCTCGCTCTTGGGTTCGTGGGTCGGTGAGAAAGGGGGGACCCCAGACGCGGGTGTCATCCCCAGTCTCGGGGCGCTCAACTTTGATCACCTCTGCGCCCAAGTCGGCCAAGGTTTGGGCGGCCCAAGGGCCCGCCAAAATGCGGCTCAGATCCAACACGCGAATCCCATGCAAGGCCGCTGGGGGGGAGGGAGGGGTGTTGGCAGTTTTGGGCAAGGAGGACATGGGTTCTTGGGCGTCTTTAAAGTGTTGATGGGTAAATGACCCGGGGCGTTGCAAGGGTCAGCCTTTTGGGATGGTCTCGAGTTTTCCAGTTCAATCGCGCTATTTTCCCCTTTTTTAAGCGCCTTCAGCCATGGAGCCCTCGCCCTAGGTCGTGCGACACCAAGGGGCATCACTGGGATTTGTTCAAGCTTGCCCAAAAGTTGCGTTAGGATGCATTCTTTGTTGTCGCTCACGACCCATTAAAGCAACGTGTTTGATCCTATGACTTTGTTGGTGTTCCCTTTTGTTCGTGTCTATGGGCCTGGCGGTAGGTCTTTGAGCGGATCTCTTCTCGCTGGTCGGTGGTGGTGGTCTTTGTGCTTGTTGGTCTTGCTGTGCTCGTGCTCAAGTCCCACGATTCGCTACCGGCCAACTCCCTCAGAGATCAGCCCCTCAGCCCCCCAAGCCCCCAAGACACTGCAGCCCCTGCAGCCCGATTTGGGTGGCCGTTTGCCTGGTGAGCACTTGAGCGAGGGCGACGCCCAAGGCATTGCTTTGCATGCTGTGGGTCTGGTTGGGACGGTTTATCGCTTTGGCGGTAATACCCCAGATGCGGGTTTTGATTGCAGTGGTTTGATCAATTATGTGATTCGATTGCAAACCCCGCTCAAGCCGCCCAGAACCGTAGCGCAATTGAAGACCTGGGGGATGGAGGTACCAGTCTCATCTCGAAGAACGGGGGATCTGATTTTTTTTGGTTCTGGCCCTGAACCCACTCACGCGGGCATCTATGTGGGGCAAGGGCGCTTTGTGCATGCCCCCTCAACAGGCGGCACAGTCCATTTGAGTCACTTGGATCAAGCGTACTGGGCTCGAATGACCGTGTCTTATCGAAGGCCCTGAGCCCAGACCAATACCAATACCAATACCCCAAAAGATCATACCGCCCCTCCAACTCTATGGTGTGCTTCGTCAAAGGCGCGTTGAAAGTAGTTTTCTTGCAGTTGAATGCACAAGGCCCTCTGATGAGGGCCTTGTGTTGTTGGGTTCCGAGCGACTCTTGATTTAGATCTTGAATGCTTCTAGCGCCTCGGGGGCAAACAATTCGCTCACGTCGAGTTTTTTGGCAGACAGCCCTTGCTCGTGGTGGTAACGGGTGAAAGTCTCCAAGGTCTTGATGTTTTTCTCCAAACCATAAGCCCACCAATCATCGCCAAACTCACGCTTGGTCTCTTCCACGTAAGCAGTCAGGTGTGGAAGCATGGCTTTGAGTGCGGCCGTTTCATTGAGCGCTTCGTAAGTCATTTTTTGTGCTTCGATGAACGCTTTGGTGAGGGATTGGGCAATCCAGCGGTTGGCTTCATAGACCTCGCGGCGAATCACCACAGTGTGCATGATGGGGAAAATTTGGGTGTCGCGGTAATACTGGCGCTCGACTTCTTGGTAGTTTTCAAACAACCGCTTGACCACACCATCTCCCTTTGTGAAGGTCGAGGGCATGCGAGCAGTGTAGAGCGCATCAATCTCACCGTCATAGAGCATTTGTGTGAGGGTTTGGTGTGGCTCGATGGGGTTGACTTGGATGTTGGGCGGGAGTTTGAGTTTCATCTTTTCGATGCGTCCGGGCTCCTCCTCGCCTCCGAAAAGATAGGGTTGAGCATCAACCGGCACGCCATAGTGGTCAGACAAAATGCCTCGAATCCAAACCGGCGCAGTCATTTGGTACTCGGGTGAAGCAATGCGTTTGCCAATCAGATCTTTGGGCTCTTTGATGCCGCTTTTTGCATTGACGTAAATGCAAGAGTGCCTGAAAAAACGCGAGGGAAAAATTGGAATGGCAAT
>CAISQQ010000428.1 GCA_903887655.1 uncultured Burkholderiales bacterium | reverse complement strand
ACCATGCCCGAGACCATGAGCATCGAGCGGCGAAAACTGTTGGTGGCCTATGGCGCCAAGATTGTGCTCACCGAAGGCGCCAAGGGGATGAAAGGCGCCATCGCCAAGGCCGAAGAAATCGCAGCGACTGACCCCAAGTACGTGCTCTTGCAGCAGTTTCAAAATCCGGCCAACCCCGCTATTCACGAAACCACCACCGGACCAGAGATTTGGGAAGACACGGGTGGTGAAATCGATATCTTTGTCTCGGGGGTGGGTACCGGCGGCACGATCACAGGTGTGACGCGTTACCTTAAAAAGACCCAGGGCAAAGCTGTTTTGAGTGTAGCGGTGGAGCCGTCTGCCAGTCCCGTACTGACCCAAACTCGACTCGGTCAGGAGGTCAAGCCTGCCCCGCACAAAATTCAAGGCATTGGGGCCGGGTTTGTGCCTGGAGTGCTCGATATGTCATTGGTCGACTTGATCGAGCAAGTGAGCAACGAAGAGGCCATTGAGGTGGCCAGACGGCTCGCACGCGAAGAGGGTATTTTGTGTGGCATCTCGTGTGGAGCCGCCGCTGCCGTGGCTTTGCGCCTGGCCAAAGATCCTCAATACAAGGGTAAAACCATCGTCGTGGTCTTGCCCGATTCTGGGGAACGGTACTTGAGCACGGCCCTCTTTGAGGGGCTCTTCGATCCAGCTGGTCTGCCACTTTAAAGAGGCTCACCTCATGGCTCTTCTGAGGGCGCGCAACGCTTGAGATGAAGCTATTTTTTGTCGATATAAATCGGGTTGGTCATGAGACTCAATCGCCCGTTTTCATCATGAAGCTCGAGAAAAAACCAGCTGTGGCCACTTGGGGGGGTGATGTTGAACGCTTTGGTCTCAATGGCTCGCTCGATGAGACCCATCTCGGTTGGAGCCTGCAGCTGGGGGCTGGTGTGGAGTCGAGCACGTGCGCCTTGGGCATTGGAGAGACGCAGATGAATGGCGACGTTTTGAGTGCCCTCTTTGATCTCAATGGAGTCACCCATCATGAATGTTTGATGATTGACGCTCGCCTCCAATTCAATCTCGCGCTTGGGGCTTGAATCGCCTTGAGCGGCAAAGTCAATGTAGGCATGGCCTTGCAGCAAAGCGGTGGTGATGGCCTGCGTGCTCAAACCTTTGGCATACACCACATTGGTGGGTCGGCCCAAATAGTTTCTGGTTTTTTCCTCTTGATCGGCATGGTGATTGTCACTTCCCGCCACTGCCGTCAGTCTGCGGCCTTGCTCGAGCTGCTGGAGCCAAAAGGGTAGACCTGAAAATACGGAGCCGATGTCTTCCCCATTGGCCACTTCAACACCCTGTATCAGTCCTGCGTCCAATAGCGACGTGTCAAAGGTCCAGCCGCACCCCATGCAGAGCTCGCCACTGGGGAAGCGGGGATGGTTGATGGAGGCAAAAGCGGGAGTGGGCCCGCTCTTTAAGGCCTTGAGGCCTTCGACCCAACCTGTCTTTGGATCCAAGGCTCGAAAATCAAAGGGCTGTGTACTTCCCAACAAGTTGGCATGGCCATAAAAGGAGGTCAACTCTCTGGAAGGCATCAAAAGTAAGCGATCAAAAAAAGGCTGCAATTCACGAAGCGAGTTCGCTTGCGAGACGGCGTTGTGGTCAGACAGGGCAATGAAGTCGAGTTTCAGAGCCTGTGCTTTTTGGGCAATCACAAAGACCGGACACGGCACTTCCTGAGTCGCACTAGAGTTTTGGCATGATCCATCGCTGTGAGCGCTGTGCAAGTGCAAGTCTCCTCGGTACCAGCGCGTTTGAGGGCTCAAGCTGGGGTTGACCCAAGCCGGGTCTTGGGTACTGCTTGAGGATTTGGAAAAGTAGACCTTGGCTTGAAAAGTGGCCCGCACACCCTCTCGGATATTGGGGATGCCCAGCAAGAGTTGCCATTGACCGGGACCGATGGCATGGGGTGAGTAAGAGGGAGTGGCATCGATGGCGCTCAGGGTGAAGCGAGTTTTATTGCCCCCGCTCCAACCCACAATGTTCCCTTGAGGATCGATCAGCCCCAAGTCAATGACCGTCTTTTGCTCCTTTTGAGAGTATTCGGTCTCAAAGCTCAGCCGCTCAACGCCGCTTGGGACTTCAAAAGGAAGGGTGGTGTAGCTTTGGTGGTCAGCGCGGGTGATTTCCTTGGAGAGTATCAGATCGGGCAACTGGGGCTGCGCGTGGAGCACTCCCACGAGGGAGAAGATACATATTGAGAACAAAAACAAACGTGTCATCATGGGGGGAGGTGAACTTCAAAAAAAAAGCGCGAACTCGTGTCGCGCTTTAAAGGGAGAATCCTAAAAAAAAACGATGTTATGAATTAAAAATCATACTTCAAAGACACGCGCATCGTTCTACCCATGAGTGGTCGGGCGATGAAGGCATTGGCGCCAGCATCGGCACTTTGAACTTCACCAGCTCTCGGGTTGCCTTCTGTCAAGCCCGTTGAGTTGAACATGTTCTCAATGGTCATGAAGAGCTGAGTTTGTTTGTTGTATTGATACCTGGCCCCCAAATTGGTGACTTGGTAGGATGGCAACATCACCGAGTTGGCGGTGTCAACGTAACGCTGTCCAACGTACTCATAAGCCAATTGAATTCTCAAATCGTTGCCCAACAAATTAAAGCCAGGTGTGATTCTGTAATTGAGCTTGGGCACACGAATGAGTTGATTGCCTTGGTAGTTGACGGTTTGGTTGGCGCTTGTGGTGTAGATCAAGTTGCCGTATTTGGGGTCTTCTGAGGTGACCATGAAGCCCACGTCAAACATGCGATTGACTCTCCACATACCATCCAACTCGAGGCCCAAAGTTTTGGTGTCGGCGAAAAGATACTGAGGGGTGGCTGTCGCGTTGTTGAGCGAGAAGACGTAATTGGTGAGTGCCACATTGTTGTACTTGGTGTAAAACACAGTGGGAAACAGATCCAATTGCTCGGACACAAATTTATAGCCCAACTCAGCCAACTGCATGGTTTGTACCGGTGGTGTGTAGGCAGGACTGGGGGAGGTGATGTAGTTGCTCAAATTGGGCAAACGATAGGCCTCAGAATACCTGGCAAAAACACCCGACTGCTTGGAGTTTTGGTAATTGGCGCCCAAAGACCAGCCGGTTTTGTTAAAGGTTTGGTTGTAGTTGCCTATCACGCCGCTACCCGTCAAGATTTGTGACGTGGCAAAGGTTCCCAAGTTGACCTTTTTGGAGGTTTCATTCCAGCCTTGAACGTTCACGCTTTCTGAGCGCAACCCCCCTTCAACTGACCATTTGTCATCGATGCGCCAGTCATCGTTGATGTACAACGCATTCGTCAACGATTGACCGTGAGCATTGGCCCACTCGTAGCCGTACTGGTAAATGCCGTTGTCCGTCACGCTGCCCACCACATTGCCTGCGGCGTTCAAGCCCACAATGTTGAGCAAGGGTGCTTGATTTTGTGCGCCGACCAAAGCGACTGAAGAGTAACGCTGAAAGCCTTGGTTAAAGCTTGCCATATAGTCACCGATCGTCAAGTTGTGGATTTGGCCGTCCACTTTGAAGCGCTTGGTAAAGTGAAGATCATTCATGACCTCGTCAAGAGGCATGGTGATGCCACGCAAACCTGCGTTCACAATCAGTCCGTTGCCGACGTAGGCCGTGTTGGGCGCGTTGACATAATTCACGCCAAGCGATGTGGCTCCTGGAATGGACTTCAGCAGTGCACTCGATGAGGCCAGTAAACTGCTGGTGCTGACCAAGGAGTTGGGGAAGACACCATCGCGGGTGGTTTGGGTGGTGTTGTACCTGAAAGCATCTTTGACGTACCAGTCATTGGCCAAGTCACGATCAAAGGTGACGGTGAACTGATCGCGCTTGACAGCGGTACCCACGGTGTTGTCAAAATTGTAGATGCCACCACTGCCGGTGATCATGTTCACGTGTGCTGTTTGAGGGCCAGCCAGGGTGCTGTAATTGGCATCGTAGCCAGACACTGCCACCAAGCTGCCATTGGAAATTTTCATGGGAGCGCCCAAATACAACTCCACTTTGTCATCGATGTGTTTGAAGTCCACCGTGATGCGACCTTTGTCGATCTCTTTGGCCAACTTGATGCGGAATTGCCCGCCTTTATTGGCATCAAAGCCAGGGTTGCGAACCCCGGGATCTGCGCGGTAAAAACCACCCATGCCAATGCTGTAGTCGTTTTGTAGGGGAGTTGAGAACCAGAGATCTTCACGGCGCTCGCCGTGGTTGCTCAATGTGAACTTGAACAAACCTTCTGGGGCTTTGCCAATGTCGCGCGAGACATAATTGATAGCGCCTGCGGGTGCGTTTGAGTAAAGTACTGTGGATGGTCCGCCTCTCACGACTTCAATGCGGTCCATTGTTTCATCGAGTCTGAACACTTGATCCGCATTGAGGTAGCCCAAAGCTGGATCGTGTTGAACGGGGAGCCCATCTTCTAGCAACTGAACGGAGCCAAACCCATCGACAGGCACGCCTCTGGCGCGAATGTTGCCGGAGGCGACACCGCCTGAAGCTTCAACCCAAAAACCGGGTACGGATTTCAAAGATTCGGTCACCGATGTGGCGCCTTGTAGACGAATGGCGTCTTGGTTGATGGTGGTGATGGAGTAAGAGGTCTGCGCTTTGGTTTTTTTCTCAGCGGTACCGGTCACCACAACGGCATCGAGTGCGGAGGCTTCCTCTTTGGCGCTTACTGATGATTGTGCATTCTGGGCATGAAGAGCCATGCCATTCAAACCCAACAAGGCTAAGAAAGCCATTCTTGAGTAAATCTTTAAAGAACGCTGAATGGCGGTCATTGGGAACTGATCCAAGCTTTGCATTTTTGT
>CAISQQ010000427.1 GCA_903887655.1 uncultured Burkholderiales bacterium | reverse complement strand
GTTTTGAACCAGCCGTCAACATATTGTTGCGCAGTTTGCACCGGATCTCTGAAGTAGCCTTGCATGATGATGGGGGTCTTGACCCACATTTCTCCGACTTGGTGGGGTCCGACTTCCTCGCCCGATGCATTGACCACTTTGCAACGGGCCCATTCAAGATGGGCATCTGGGTGTTTGCCCACAGGCCCCATGGTGCCGGGTTTTTGAAGGCCAGTGAACGGGCTGCAGGTGACCCCTGGGATCTCGGTCATGCCGTAGCCGCTCACCAAATGCGGGATGTGAAACTCATCTTTAAATGCGGTCCAAGCGGTATGGCGCACGCCATAGGCGGCTCTGAGTCGGTGCTCGCCTAGGTATTCATGGCGCGGTCGTTGCTTTAAAATTTGACACGCCGCATCGATCAAGTTGACGATGCTCGACTGGCTTTGGACAGCTTGCTGCCAAAAGGATGAGGCTGAGAAGCGCGGCATGATGGCGATCGAGCCCCCACAGGCCAAGCCGCCCGCCAGCGAATAAAACAAAGCGTTCATGTGGAAAAAAGGCAGCACGATCATCAAGCGATCCGTGGGTTGTAAATACATGCGCTCGACAAAAGCCTCGCCGCCGAGTAAAAAGCTGCGTTGGCTGTGCATCACACCCTTGGGAAAGCCTGTCGTGCCCGAGGTGTAGATGATCAAGCAGGTGTGCTCGCCCCGGGTTTGTTGCGCCAAGGTGTGAAGCGCTTGAAGCTGTTGCTGCTCAGAGGGCTCTTGGCGTGGGCGCGCATGGGCCCCAACGGCATCCAAGAGTGTGGGTAAATCTGGCACCCGGCTCGCGTCAGACTCGATGGACCAAGCCATCGGTCTGAGGTGGACGGGCAAGCTCTCGCAGGCTTCAAAAAAACTCGTGCTCGCGTGTGCATCCACCAAGACCCAACGCAGTTGTGCATGCTCGAGCACATAACGGGTTTCTTCCATGCCGAACTCGGGGTTGATGGGCACCATCACCGCTTGGATGTTGGCCAGCGCAAAGAGCAGCAAGACGTGGGTTGAATGGTTTCTCGCCATGATGCCCACCCGACTTTGCGCACCCACGTTTTGGCTCAAGAGCCACAGACTCAAGTCCTCTATTTGGCGAGCACATTGTGCCCAGGAGCTCTCTTGACCATCCTGCCACATGAAGGGTTGGTCGCCCAAGAGCGCGACGCGGCTCTTGAACGCTTGAGCGAGCGTGCCATCGTGGCTTGGGTAGCGGTTCAAGACCTCGATGGGGGAGAGGAGTGGGGCGTTCTGGGTGGACATGGCGGCTGGGTTGAGGGTCTGGCGGATGGTGGTGCTGTTGCTGCTCATGGTCGTGAGCGGGTGGCGGGTCAAGAGTCGGCTCGGGCCTCACCGCCCCTGACCACTCCTCCCAAGCCTTGCGCGGGCACCCGGTGTGAAGCCATTCAATTTTTTGGTCAAACAACGCCAAACCTGTTCATCATTTTAGAGCGAGTGAGCTCGAGCGGCTTGGTGTGACGGTGGGCATCTGGGGCGGCTTGGCGACGCACCTGCTTGGCGAACTGAACTTATACTTGTCGTGTACCGTTTTTTACCACGGCGAGCGCCTTTTTTGCCCAGTCAACCAGTGAGTCCCTCGCCGAACCGATCAAGATGACCGACACCACCACTCCCCACGCTTCTGTTTGGCGTGTCTTTAAAGACCATTGCCGACAAGGCCAACTGGCCTACCAAGTCAGCGCCAGTGGGCAAGTGGTGTTTTATCCACGGGTTTGTGCGCCCCAGACTGGAGAGGCACTGCACTGGGAGCTCTCCCAGGGGCTTGGCACGGTCTACTCTTGCACCGAGGTCTTTGTCAAAGATGGCCCCTCTTACAACGTCTCCTTGATCGATGTGGATGAGGGTTTTCGGATGATGAGTCGTGTCGAGAGCATCGCGCCCCATGATGTGCGCATTGGCATGCGAGTCGAGCTCAAGATGGACACCACCCATCCCGACGACCCACTGCCTGTGTTTGTGCCGCTGGGCACGGCTGTGCGCGAAGCCTCGCATGATTGACCACCACAGCGCTCGAGTGGCCCCATTTGCGCGCGCCAGCGTGGCCGTGGTGGGGGCCGCCGAATCAGATTTGGGTCACTGCTTGCCGGGCACCACCCCCTTGGACTTGATGGCGCAAGCGAGCACCCGAGCCTTGGCCGACGCGGGCCTGGGCCTGGAGGACGTGGATGCGGTGTTTTGTGCAACGACACAAATACGCTTTGCCACCACGGCACTTTGTGAGTATTTGGGAATCCATCCCCGCGTGCACGATGGCACGCAAATGGGGGGCTCCTCCTTCATGGCCCACATGGCCCACGCCTGCGCTGCGCTTGAGAGCGGTCAGTGCGAGGTGGCTTTGATGGCCTACGGCAGCACGCAGCGCTCGGTGAGTCGTGCGGCGGCAAGCCCGCGAGAGCACAATCCTTATGAAACACCCTACCAGCCGATGTTGCCAGTCTCGGCCTACGCCATGGCCGCAGCCCGGCACATGCATGAGTTTGGCACCACCCGTGAGCAGTTGGCCCATGTGGCTGTGGCAGCCCGCCAATGGGCTCTCTTGAACCCAGTGGCTTGGGAGAAGGAGCCTTTGAGTTTGGCCCAAGCGCTCTCGGCGCGCATGGTGAGCTCACCCTTGAGCTTGCGCGACTGCTGCTTGGTCACCGATGGCGGCGGCGCGTTGATCCTCACCCGAGCTGAGCGCGCGCGCCATCTCCAAAAGCCCCCGGTCTATGTCTTGGGTTTTGCCCAGGAGTTGTCCCACTTGTCGATATCGAACATGCCGGACCTCACCACCACCGCTGCCAAAATCACTGGGGCTCAAGCTCTGCAGATGGCCGGCGTCACCCCTCAGGCGATCGATTTGGCCATGCTCTACGACGCCTTCACCATCAACACCCTGTTGTTTTTGGAGGACCTCGGGTTTTGTCAAAAAGGCGAGGGCGGGCCGCTGGTGAGCAGCGGCGCCATCGCACCGGGTGGCTCTTTGCCCGTCAACACCAATGGCGGGGGCTTGTCTTACTGTCACCCCGGCATGTACGGACTTTTACTCTTGATTGAAGCCGTGCGACAAATAAGAGGCGAGTGCGGAGCGCGCCAAATTCCCCATTGTGAACTCGCGCTCGCCCATGGCAGTGGGGGCGTGTTCTCTACCCAAGCCACTGTTGTGCTGGGTGCTGTCCATGACTGAGCGTGCTGGGCTGCCAGGCTTAATGGCCCAAGTGGGGTTAATTTTTTTGTTTTTGTCTGCACCGTCCTTTTTCTGATTGAATCCTCTCTATGACACTCCAAGACTGGCTTGACCGCATTGAACATCTGCACCCTGTGAGCATCGACATGGGGCTCGAACGCGTTCAGCGCGTGGCGCTCAGCATGGGCTTGTCTTTGACGGTTCCGGTGATCACGGTGGCGGGCACCAACGGCAAAGGCTCGACTTGCGCCATGCTCGAGGCCATCTTGTCGCAAGCTGGCTATAAAGTCGGTCTCTACACCTCCCCGCATTTGGTCAATTTTCAAGAACGCTGCCGACTTCAAGAGGATTCGGTGAGTGAAGACTTACTTGTGAAGGCCTTTGACGAGGTCGAACGTCACCGGGGTGAGAATACGCTCACCTATTTCGAATTCAGCACCTTGGCCGTCTTGTGGATTTTTTCGCAATCCGCCTTGGATGTGGTGGTGCTGGAGGTGGGGCTGGGGGGACGGCTTGATGCGGTGAACGTGGTCGACGCCGACTGCTGTGTGATCACCAGTGTGGACTTGGACCACATGGACTACTTGGGGCCAGACCGAGAAAGCATTGGTCTGGAAAAAGCGGGGATCATGCGCTCTGGTCGACCGGTGGTGATCAGTGACCCCCTCCCACCCCAAAGTGTGCTTGAGTATGCAACAACCATCGGGGCCGATGTTTGGCAGCTGGGCAAGGACTTTAATTTTTCTGGGGACCCGCAGCAATGGGCTTGGCGAGGCCGGGGCAGCGCCTACAGCGGTTTGGCCTACCCCGCACTTCGTGGGGCCAACCAACTGCTCAATGCCAGTGGGGTGCTAGCCGCCTTGACCAGTTTGCGCGCAGTCATCCCCGTCACCGCCCAAGCGGTTCGCAACGGCTTGGCCATGGTGGAGTTGCCTGGGCGTTTTCAGATTTTCCCGGGTCAGCCCCAACTGGTTTTGGATGTGGCCCACAACCCCCATGCGGTTGCTGCACTGACGGAGAACCTGGATGCGATGGGTTTTTTCCCTCGAACCCACGCGGTCTTTGGCGCCATGGCGGACAAGGATCTTGCGGCCATCATCAAGCGCATTGGGATTTTGGTGGACGATTGGTATTTTTGCGATTTGCCCACCCCAAGAGCCGCCAGCGCCCAAACCTTGCAACAACTGTGGCTACAAACGCCCCAGGCCTCCCAACAAAAGGCTCAAATGTTCTCCGATCCTTGTCTGGCCTTGGATGCGGCTTTGGCCCTAGCGAGCCCCACTGATAGAATCGTTGTGTTTGGGTCCTTTTATACGGTGGGCGCAATTTTGGCCAAGGGCATCCCCAGGCGAGATGCGCCCCATTTGAACGCTTAAGGGTATGGCATTTTTTAAATTCCGCTTTCCCGGTCAACAAGACCAAGATCACTCGGATTCGGCCGCTCAAAGCATGGAATCCTTGAGAAAACGCGTCAAACACCGACTGATGGGCTCGGCGGTGCTGGTGATCTTGGCTGTCATTGGGTTTCCCTTGGTGTTTGACACACAACCCAGGCCCTTGCCCGTGGACATGGCCATCGATATTCCGGATAAAGCCAAGGTTTCTGCAAGCGTTCCCCCACAGCCCTTGCGGCCGCAGTCTTCACACCCCGTGCCCACGAACAATACCCTGAGCACAGGCTCTGAGGCCATGGATCAAAGCTTGGAGCCCAGTGACCCCAAGTCAGCCCGGGCCGTCGCACCGGTTGTGCCGGCACCCCAGGTGCCAGTCCACTCCGCCACCCCTGCGCCAACGACTCAAGCGGCGGACAGCAAAGCCACACCCGCATCTGCAGCCAAAGTCGACCCGGCCAAAACCAGCCAGACCGCCACGGCCCAGACCAAACCTGCCCCGCTCGGCGCCAAAGAAGCACTCTCGCCCAAAGAGGAGATCGTGTCCCCCAAATTGCCCGCGCCAGCACAACCGACCAAGAGCAGCAGCAAAACCGACGCCAAGGTGGATGTCAAGGCGGAGGGCAAGGGGGATTCCAAATCCGAGTCCAAAGCGCCAGCCACGGCCAAGTCTGATACCAACAAACCGGTCGCGGCCAACAAAGACACGAGCAAAGCCAGCCCTGATTCAAGTGTGCGATACGTGGTCCAAGTCGGTGCATTCAGCGACGAGGCCAAGGTCAAAGAGGTGCGCGACAAGCTTGAAAAAGCCGGACTGCACACCTTTATTTTGCCCCTGATGGACAAAGGGGTGAAGCGAACGCGGGTGCGCTTAGGGCCATTTGCCAGCAAGGAAGAAGCGAACAAACAGGCGCAACGCGCCAAGGCCCTGAACTTTCAGACCAGTTTCATTCAATTGCCTTGAACTTATATGACCACCTTGGATTGGATTTTTGCTGTTTTTTTTGCACTGGCTTGGCTCAATGGGTTTTGGCGAGGCCTGGTCAGAGAATTGATGGCCCTGGCGGCCTGGGTGGTGGGTTTTGTCTTGGCGCCGCGTTTTGCGCCTTTATTGGCCTCCTTGCTTCCCATGCCAGGTGCCAGCGCGAGTGTGAAGTATTTGGTGGGTTTTATCCTCGTTTTGTTGATCACCTTGGTGGTCTTGGGGGTGGTGGCCAGACTCTTGCATCAATTGGTTGATTGGGTCGGCTTGGGGTTGGTGGACCGATTCTTAGGGGGCGTGTTTTCCATTGCCAAAACCACCATCATTTGTCTTTGTCTCACCATCATGGTCAACCTCACTGCGCTCAAGACCTTGCCGCTTTGGCGTGAATCCGTGGGTGTTCAATGGTTGGTTCAACTGTTGGTTGATTTAAAGCCCCTGTTGCCGCCTGAATATGGAAAGTACGTGAACTAATATGTGTGGAATCGTTGGGGTTGTGAGTTCATTGCCCGTCAATCAACTCATCTATGATGCCTTGCTCTTGTTGCAGCACCGTGGCCAAGATGCGGCGGGCATCGTCACCCAGTTGGATCAAAAATTCTTCATGCACAAAGCCAAAGGCATGGTGCGCGATGTTTTTCGAACCCGCAATATGCGCGCTTTGCCTGGCCCCTTGGGTCTGGGACAAGTGCGCTACCCCACCGCAGGCAATGCCTACAGTGAGGAAGAAGCCCAGCCGTTTTACGTCAACGCCCCGTTTGGATTGGTCTTGGTGCACAACGGCAACTTGACCAATGCCCATGCATTGAAGTCAGAGATGTTCTTGACCGATCACCGCCACATCAACACCGAGAGCGACTCTGAGGTGCTGCTCAATGTGTTGGCGCATGAGTTGGAGAAAACCACCCGCGGTTTACCGCTGGGGCCTCAGGATATTTTTCAAGCCGTCAAGCGCGTTCATGAGCGGGTCAAAGGCTCCTATGCGGTGGTGGCCATGATTGCGGGGCACGGCTTACTGGCATTTCGCGACCCCTTTGGTATCCGTCCTTTGTGCTATGGCGTGGACGCCAACGGGGCGGTCATGGTGGCGAGTGAGTCGGTGGCCCTGGAGGGCACCGGACACCGATTTGTGCGCGATGTTCAACCCGGCGAGGCGCTCTACATTGAGAGTGGTGGAGTCATCCACACTGAGCAGTGCTCGCCTGAGTCTCAGCTGAGTCCTTGCATTTTTGAGTACGTGTATTTGGCCAGGCCTGACTCGACCTTGGATGGCATCTCGGTCTACCAAGCCCGCCTGAATTTGGGCGAAACGTTGGCCAAGCGGGTGATCTCAACCGTTCCGCCCCAAGACATCGATGTGGTGATCCCCATTCCCGAATCAAGTCGCCCCAGTGCCACGCAACTCGCCCATCTCTTGGGGTTGCCTTACCGGGAAGGTTTTGTGAAAAACCGCTACGTTGGGCGCACCTTCATCATGCCGGGCCAGGGGGTGCGAAAACGCTCGGTCCGACAAAAGCTCAATGTGATCCAAAGTGAGTTCAAGGGCCGCAATGTGCTCCTCGTGGATGACTCCATTGTGCGAGGCACGACGTCCAGAGAAATTGTCATGATGGCGCGCGACGCTGGCGCTAAAAAAGTCTACCTCGCCAGTGCCGCACCACCGGTGAGGTTTCCCAATGTGTATGGCATTGACATGCCCACCGGCAGCGAGTTGGTGGCGTTTGAAAAAACCGTGGAGGAGGTGAGGCAAATCATCGGTTGCGATGCCCTCATTTACCAAGACGTGGCGGCCATGAAGGCGGCGATCTTGTCGGCTCAAAGCGAGACCTCAACACGTTTGGATGGCTTTGACGCTTCGTGCTTTGATGGGGTGTATGTGACGGGCGACGTGTCCGTGCGCGATATCCTGCAACTCCAGGCGTTGAGGCCCCGTGTCGATGAAACTCAAGAAGACAACTCCCGCCTGGCACTGCCCAACCCTGCCCACGAATAAAGGATTCCCATGAGCTACAAGCCCTTGCCCCCAGGTCTGCACATTGATACCTTGGCCGTGCGTGAAGCGGTGGACAAATCCCAGTATGGTGAGAACTCAGAGTCTCTCTATCTCACCTCCAGCTTCACCCAACCCGACAGCGAAACCGCAGCCCGGCGGTTTTCTGGGCTGGAAGACGGATTCATCTATTCTCGGTTTACCAACCCGACTGTGGCGAGCATGGAAAAAAGACTGGCCGCCTTGGAGGGCACCGAGAGTTGCATCGCAACGGCCAGTGGTATGTCCGCGGTGCTTCTGCTTTGCATGGGGCTGCTCAAAAGCGGAGACCACGTGATTTGCTCACGCTCAGTCTTTGGCTCCACGATCAAACTGTTGGCCACTGAGTTTGGGAAATTTGGGGTGCTCTCCACTTTCGTGTCTCAAACCGATCCCCAAGAGTGGAGGGACGCCATGCGCCCCAACACCAAGCTGCTTTTTGCAGAAACCCCCACCAACCCCCTCACCGAGGTGTGTGATATCCG
>CAISQQ010000426.1 GCA_903887655.1 uncultured Burkholderiales bacterium | reverse complement strand
GGCATCTCGATTTGTATCGACGACATGCTCGTGCCTCAAGAAAAGCACCGCTTGATTGCGGATGCGGAGAAAGAGGTCAAAGAGATCGAACAGCAATACGTCTCCGGTTTGGTGACGTCGGGCGAGCGCTACAACAAGGTCGTGGACATTTGGGGCAAGGCCGGAGACGCCGTCTCCAAAGTGATGATGGACCAGTTGAGAAAAGAAAAGACGATTGATCGCCACGGCAACGAGGTCGAGCAAGAGTCCTTCAATTCCATTTACATGATGGCCGACTCAGGTGCTCGTGGCTCAGCCGCTCAGATCCGCCAATTGGCCGGTATGCGCGGTTTGATGGCCAAGCCCGACGGCTCCATCATTGAGACCCCCATCACGGCCAATTTCCGTGAAGGCTTGAATGTGCTGCAGTACTTCATCTCCACCCACGGTGCGCGTAAAGGTCTGGCCGACACGGCGCTCAAAACCGCCAACTCGGGCTACTTGACACGCCGTTTGGTCGATGTGACGCAGGACTTGGTCGTGATCGAGACCGATTGCGGCACCTCCGAGGGCCAGGTCATGCGCGCCATTGTCGAAGGTGGTGAGGTGATCGAATCCTTGAGAGACCGGGTTTTGGGTCGCACCGCCATTGACGATGTGATTCACCCCGAGACACGCGACTTGATTGTGGCGTCTGGCGAGATGCTGGACGAGGACGCGATCGATGAAATCGAAAAATGCGGCGTCGACGAGATCAAAGTGCGCACGGCACTCAACTGCGAAACCCGCTTTGGGCTTTGCGCCAAGTGCTATGGACGCGACTTGGGACGCGGGGGCTTGATCAACATCGGTGAAGCGGTGGGTGTGATTGCGGCGCAGTCGATTGGCGAGCCAGGCACACAGCTCACCATGAGGACCTTCCACATCGGGGGTGCAGCCTCTCGTGCCGCGGTGGCTTCTAGCGTCGAGGCCAAATCCAATGGATCCATTGGCTTTAACGCCACGATGCGTTACGTGACCAACACCAAGGGTGAGTTGGTGGTGATTGCCCGCTCTGGCGAGATCGTCATCCATGACGACAACGGCCGTGAGCGTGAGCGCCACAAGGTGCCCTATGGTGCGATTTTGACGGTCAAGGCCGATCAAGTGATCAAAGCCGGCACCATTCTCGCCAACTGGGATCCCTTGACCCGTCCGGTGATCACCGAGTTTGCCGGTCAGGTGCGTTTTGAGAACGTGGAAGAGGGCTTGACGGTGGCCAAGCAGCTCGACGAGGTGACGGGTTTGTCCACGTTGGTGGTGATTGACCCCAAGCGTCGCGGCTCGGTCAAGGTGGTGCGCCCTCAGGTCAAACTGATCGACGCCCATGGCAAAGAAGTGAAGATTCCTGGGACCGACCACTCGGTGACGATTGGCTTCCAAGTGGGTGCCTTGATTCAGGTGAGAGACGGCCAAGATGTGGGTTCGGGCGAGGTGCTCGCGCGCATCCCGGTCGAGGGTCAAAAAACCCGCGACATCACCGGCGGTTTGCCCCGTGTGGCCGAGCTCTTTGAAGCGCGCTCACCCAAGGACAAGGGCATTTTGGCGGAATCCACAGGAACCGTCTCCTTTGGTAAAGAGACCAAAGGCAAGGTTCGTTTGCAAATCACCGATCCAGAAGGCGCGGTTTGGGAAGAGTTGGTACCGAAGGAGAAAAATATCCTGGTGCACGAGGGCCAAGTGGTCAACAAGGGCGAGAGCGTCGTGGACGGCCCAGCCGACCCCCAAGACATCTTGCGCTTGCTGGGCATGGAAGAGCTCGCTCGCTACATCGTGGACGAGGTCCAAGACGTTTACCGTTTGCAAGGTGTGAAGATCAACGACAAGCACATTGAAGTGATTGTTCGCCAGATGCTTCGCCGTGTGGTGGTGGAGAACTCGGGCGACACGGGCTACATCGCCGGTGAGCAAGTCGAGAGAAGCGAGATGCTCAACACCAACGAAGCCTTGATGCGCGAGGACAAAATCCCAGCGACCTTCAGCAATTTGCTCCTAGGCATCACCAAGGCGTCACTGTCGACCGACAGTTTCATCTCGGCGGCCTCTTTCCAAGAGACCACCCGGGTGCTCACCGAAGCGGCCATCATGGGCAAGCGCGACGAGTTGAGGGGCCTCAAAGAGAACGTGATTGTGGGCCGTTTGATTCCTGCCGGTACTGGTATGGCCTACCACCAAGCTCGCAAAGCCAAGGACTTGATGGACGAGGCCGAGCGTCGCGCCATTGCCGAAAACGAGGCCTTGGAGCTCGAAGCCTCACAAGGTGAAACCGCGTTGGTGGGCGAAGACGCGAGCGAGCAGTCACAAAACGCCATGGGGGCCTTGGTCTCTGGGGTGACCTCCAGTGTGAACGACGACGGTGTGCAAACCACACACACGCCAGCCGATCACTCGGACCATGACTGAAGTCTGGGTGTGCCAAGGACAACCCTGGGCTGATTAAAGCCTGCGGGTTGCACAACAAGCACTCGAGCAAGGGGAGGCGGTGAAAACTGCCTCCCCTTTTTTGTTGAGACGACAGGCTCAGAAATCCAATCGTGCCCAATGACTCCCAAGTCGATGCAAACATGGGCTTACTTTGCGTTGCAAATCAACATTCAGGGCTCGAAACGGTTCCCGCCAAAGGTTCGACG
>CAISQQ010000425.1 GCA_903887655.1 uncultured Burkholderiales bacterium | reverse complement strand
GCCAACCTCCCCCTTCATGCCGATGTCGGTGACGTAGATGACGGTCTTCACCACATTGAAGCGGTGAGCGCCGGCGACTTCAAGCCAACTCTCGATTTTCTCGAACACCTGCAGACACTGCTGGTACATCGGTGTTCCCGCCTCCAAGTGACCGGCAGGTGCGAGATCCAGCGCGGCACTCATGTTCGCGTTGGCCGTCATGCCCGACAAGATCACCTCTTGGCCAATTTGCCAAGCAGGGGTCCAGGTCATGTGCGGTAAAACCGGGTCTTTGGCATTGACCAAGCGGCGGATCTGCATCAAGCCCCCAACTGCTTTTGCGCCATGCTCAGCATGATTTTTCTCAAGCGCGACAAGCCCACATCGTGCTCATACAAGTGCTCACGCTCATTGGCATTGGACTCCATGTTCTCGAGCATCACGCGGTCTTGTTCGAGCACCACCCAGTGGCGCGCTTCCAAGCGGTTTTTGTACAAAAAACGCCAGACATCGCGCTCCCAACCGGCCACGCGGCGGCATCGCCAATGAAACACCGCCGAGAGTTGGGGGGTGATCGGGGTGTAGCTGCCGATGATCCCAAAACTCCCCCCCGGCCCACCGGTCTTGGGGTAGGGAATGGCCAATCGCAGCCAGTGCGTGCCGGTGTCACCAAACTCGGTCCAATCAAAATTCACATCGCGTTGGCCATCTTTTTCGAACATGAAGCCATGCTCGGTTTTGCGCAATTTGAATTTTGCACTGATGTCACCCTCAGACATGGAGTGGGATTGTTTATGCACAAAGGTGCCGTGCATGGGGTCCATCACATTGTCCACCACATAGCGGTAGTCCGATCTCCACTCGGTGTAGCACAAGAAGTGGCTCCACTCGGGACTCGAGAGCTCCTCGGGGAGCACGAGATCGGGCGCGACATCGATGTGGGTTTTGCTGTTGAAGAGCCAAATCGCACCGTGTCTGTCGAGCATGTGAAAAGACCTCGCCGCCTGGGTGCCCTCCAAGGTGCAGCCCGGTGCAGCGGGCACTTTGGTGACCACCCCATCACAGCGCACCTCGATGCCGTGGTAGGGACAAGCGAGACGGTCACCCAAATTGACCCCCATCGAGAGCGGTGCTCCGCGGTGAGGACAGTGGTCCTCCAGGGCGTGCACTTGGCCCAGCGCGTCTCTCCAGACAGCCAATTTGTAGCCCAGACGCCAAAGCGAGACGGGGCTTTCTTTCACAAAGTCAGACGGACAAATGGGGTACCACAAGTCATAGAGACCGCGCTCGAGTAAGCCCTCGGGCGTCAAGGTGGGGCGGCTTTGATCCAAGTGCAGGGTGGTGGTGTTCATCTCAGTCTCCCAAGGTTTGAATGACATGGGTGAAGGACTCGCTCGTCCACTTCTCCCCGTTCGGGCCCAAGGGGCCGGTTTGGTTGAGTTGGGCAATCAAGCTCTCAAGCGCCCAGTGGCCCGCGCCAAAGGCGCGCTCGATGGCGTCGCCCAGCAAGACCTCGTAGCTCGTGGGTGTGCGCTGACGGGCTTGATGGGGATTTAAAAACCGCTCCAGTTCATGCTTGGGAAAATGCCCCCAAGACGGCTCAGACATTTGACTCATGACACACTCCAAAAGAAAGAAAAATCTCACACAAACCGACCGACTCGATCAGACACTTAGTCGGACACTTAGTCAGGCACTTAGTCCGGCACTCAGTCAGCCACCCGATCAACACCAACCGGCTGGACTCCAGGCTGCTGACCACAACCCAGCTCACACCCCGCGCGGCGTCCACCCCGCAGCGCGCTCTGCTCATTGACCGCCCGCTTTGACGCGCTCAATGATGCGCGCTCTCACCGGCAGAAAATCGTAACTGGCATAACACTCGGTCTGAAACACCCCCCAGGCACTGCGCTCGAGCTCGACGTTGATGGCAGGGATCAGGCTGGGTGGGGTTTTGATGACCACCACCTGACCCAGGCCCACAGCGACCACCCAGGACACCACCTCGGTGCCCGGGACTGGAAAGCGACTCCACCACTCCTTGGCTTTGAGCTTGGACTGGATGGCGTCCAAGTCATGCGACTGGTCGTGCTTCAAGATCAAGGTGAGGAGCACGCTCTCGGCAGCGACTTCTTGGCCAGGGGTGAGCGCGCCAGACGGCGCACTGGAAGACAGGGTTTGAGCTGAGTTCATCGTTATTCCATCACTATATTTTTGGCCTTGATGATCTTGGCCCACTGGGCCGTCTCTTGTTTGATCAAGAGCGCAAACTCCGCAGGCGTCATCTTCACGTGCAAGAGGCCTTGTGCTTTGAGTTGTTCAACGGTTTGGGCTTTTTCAAGCAACTCCTGTGCTTGGCGCGAGAGCGCCTCCACAACACCAAGCGGCGTGCCCATGGGGGCCAGTAAGCCGTACCAGGAGTTCACCACCACGCCGCTCACACCTTGCTCTTGAAGGGTGGGGATCTCGCTGGCAATGGCCGAGCGAGACGCATCGGTGAGTCCAATGGCCACCAATCGACCGCTCTTGATGAAGGGCAAGGCGCCGGGCAAGTTGCTCAGCATCAGGGGCACTTGGCCACCGAGCACATCGTTCAAGGCGGGCACCGTGCCCTTGTAGGGCACGTGCATCAACTCAATGCCCGCTTGCTGCTTGAAAAGCTCCCCGGCCAAATGCAGACCACTGCCAACCCCTGGCGAGGCAAAGGCCAGGGGGGATTTTTGGGCCTTGGCATAGGCCACCAACTCGGCCACGTTCTTCACGTGCAAGGCGGGCGAGGCCACCAGCACATTGGGCGCTTTGGCCAAGAGCGTGATGGGCACAAAATCGCGCTCAATATTGAAGGGAAAATCGGGCATCAAACTCGGGTTGATGGTGAGGTTGCCCGCTGGGATCACCAACAGGGTGTGGCCATCGGGCTTGGCTTTTTTCACGCGCTCCATGCCGATGTTGCCCGCGCCGCCAGGCACGTTGTCCACCACGGCCGTGACTTTGTAGCGCTCGGCCAAGTCACCCGCGAGCAGCCGCGCGAGCAAATCAATGGGGCCTCCCGCTGGAAAAGGCGCCACCACATGAAAGCCCTCCGCGCTCAGTCCCCATGCGTCGCTTAAAGGCGCCGACTGCTGGGCATGGGCGCTCACCAGTAAGAGTGCCGCACAGCTTGAGAGCCACCACCGGCCCAGACGAAGCCGTCTGGCGCGAGCGAGCAAGAACGCTTTCATGAGCGCTTTCATGAGCGCTTCTCCGTTAAAAATCCACTGGGTTTTTCCGCCAAGGGCTGTCTGCGGGTGTGGCCATCCAATCCGCCCTCGAGGGCCCACTCCGCAAACGCCGTGGGCCCGGGCTCCATGCTGCGAGCCGTCCATGCGG
>CAISQQ010000424.1 GCA_903887655.1 uncultured Burkholderiales bacterium | reverse complement strand
TCACCAACTCTCACCAATTTAATCATTTTTGTGCTGGCCATTTACGTCGGCTTTCATGTGGTTTGGAATGTGACACCCGCTTTGCACACGCCACTGATGGCAGTGACGAATGCGATTTCTGCGATTGTGATCGTGGGCGCGATGCTGGCCGCTGGTTTGACCCAAACCACCCTGGGTCAAACCATGGGGATCTTGGCCGTGGCCTTGGCGGCGGTGAATGTCTTTGGTGGCTTTTTGGTCACGAGAAGGATGCTCGAGATGTTCAAGAAGAAAGATAAAAAAGCCCCAGCGGCGTCTGGAGTGCAGTCATGAGCATGAATTTAGTCACCCTACTTTATTTGGTCGCGAGCGTTTGCTTTATCCAAGCCCTCAAGGGCTTGAGCCACCCCACGACCTCCATTCGCGGCAATTTGTTTGGCATGCTGGGCATGACCTTGGCGGTGGCGACCACCGTCGGGTTGATCTACAAATTGGCCACTTCCATGGGCCTGGGCGCCGATGGTTTGCCCTCGAGTGATGTCGTGACGGGCCTTGGGCACGTGCTCTTGGGTCTGCTCATTGGCGGCACCTTGGGTGCGGTGATGGCGCAACGCGTTGAGATGACCAAAATGCCCGAATTGGTGGCCTTCATGCACAGCATGATTGGCTTGGCGGCGGTCTTCATTGCCGTGGCGGCGGTGGCCGAACCGCTCGCCTTTCAAATCGTTCACCACCAGGGCGACCCCATACCCGAGGGCAACCGCTTGGAGCTGTTCTTGGGGGCGGCCATTGGTGCCATCACCTTCAGTGGCTCGGTCATTGCGTTTGGCAAGCTCTCGGGCAAATACAAGTTCCGGCTCTTTCAAGGCGCGCCGGTCAATTTCACGTTTCAGCACCCACTCAATTTGATCTTGGGCTTGGCGTGTTTGGGCCTGGGCTTGACCTTCATGTTCACCGGCGAGTGGAACGCGTTTTTCGGCATGTTGGCCGCGGCCTTCGTGCTCGGTGTGTTGATCATCATCCCCATTGGCGGTGCAGACATGCCGGTGGTGGTCTCCATGCTCAACAGCTACTCGGGATGGGCGGCAGCGGGCATTGGTTTTTCGCTCAACAACCCGATGCTCATCATCGCGGGCTCCTTGGTGGGCAGTTCGGGTGCGATTTTGAGTTTCATCATGTGTAAAGCCATGAACCGCTCCTTTTTCAATGTGATTTTGGGTGGATTTGGCGGTGAGGCGGGCGCCGCCGCCGCAGGCGACCATGTGCAGCGCGCGGTCAAGAGCGGCAGCGCCGATGACGCGGCCTTCATTTTGGGCAACGCCGAGAGCGTCGTGATCGTGCCGGGCTACGGCTTGGCCGTGGCGCGCGCTCAGCACGCGGTCAAAGAGATGGCGGCCAAATTGACAGCCAAAGGCATTTCGGTGAAGTACGCGATTCACCCAGTGGCCGGTCGCATGCCCGGTCACATGAACGTGCTCTTGGCCGAGGCCGAAGTGCCCTATGACCAGGTGTTTGAGATGGAAGACATCAACAGCGAATTTGGTCAAGTCGATGTGGCCATCATTTTGGGGGCCAATGACGTGGTGAACCCCGCGGCCATGGTCAAAGGCAGCCCCATTTACGGCATGCCGATTTTGGAGGCCTTCAAAGCCAAAACCATCATCGTCAACAAGCGCTCCATGGCGTCGGGCTATGCGGGACTCGACAACGAGCTCTTTTACATGGACAAGACCATGATGGTGTTTGGCGACGCGAAAAAGGTCGTTGAAGACATGCTCAAAGCCATCGAATAATTCTGGCCTCAGCCATGACACAGGCTCCCAAGTCCTTGCCGGCTTTGGAGCCTGTTTTTTTGTTCCCGCCCCATGCGCGTTTGGGTGTGGTGTGCGCCATGCACGAGGAGTTGAGCGGGGTGGTGTCGCTCTTGGGCGGCGAGGCTTGTCAGGTGGGTGGGCGAGACTTTTGGCAAGCCTCTTGGCACGGTGTTGAGGTCGTGGCGGTGCTGTGTCGCATCGGCAAAGTCGCGGCGGCCACCACGGTGAGCACCTTGATCCACCGCTTTGGCATCACCCACGTGGTGTTCAGCGGCGTGGCAGGGGGATTGGCCCGCCACGTGCAGGTGGGGGACGTGGTGGTGGCTCGCCACTTTGTGCAGCACGACATGGATGCCTCGCCGCTGTTTGCGCGTTTTGAAGTGCCGCTGTATGGTCAATCGCTGTTTGCGTGCGACCCCTTTCTCTCCAGGGCACTCGCCCAAGCGGGGGAGCAGTGCTTGGCCACCCTGCGCGAGCAGGGGCAGGACTCGGGATTCCTCGCGGGTTTGAATCTTTTGCCTCGGGCCTGGACGCTCCACCAAGGGCTCATCGCCAGTGGTGACCAATTCATCGGCAGCGACTCGCAGCGCCAAGCCATTTTGAAGGCCTTGCCCGATGTCTTGGCCGTTGAAATGGAGGGCGCAGCCGTGGCCCAGGTGTGCCACGATTTTGGTTTGCCCTTTGCCGCGGTTCGCATCATCTCCGACCAGGCCGATGAGACAGCGCACGTGGACTTTGCCCAGTTCATCGCGCAAGTGGCTGCGCCCTTCGGCGCGGCCATCCTTGAAGCGTTGGTGCAGTCCTTGGCGCGCCATGCGGGCGAAGGCGAGCGGCCTCAAGGCGCGAGCGTCGATCCGTCTTGAGCTTCAAGCCGGTGGTCGCGCGCTTTGGGCCTTTCTCGGGCTTACTTTAACCAGCCGCGTTTTCTGAAGTACCACATCGGCACCAAGGCGCTGCACAGCATGAGCAGCATGGCATAGGGGTAGCCCCAGCTCAGGCTCAACTCGGGCATGAATTGAAAGTTCATGCCGTAAATGCTCGCAATCAAGGTCGGGGGCAAGAGCGCCACGGACGCGACCGAGAAAATCTTGATGATCTTGTTTTGATTGATGTTGATGAAACCCACGGTGGCATCCATCAAGAAGTTGATCTTGTCAAACAAAAAAGCGGTGTGGTTGTCCAAGGACTCGATGTCGCGCAAAATTTGCCTGGCCTCCTCAAACTGATCGGCGTTGAGCATGCGCGCTCGCATCATGAAACTCACCGCACGGCGGGTGTCCATCACGTTTCGGCGAATGCGCCCATTCAAGTCTTCTTGGCGAGCAATGTCACCGAGCACTTCGCCAGCCAAGGCGTCCGTGACGTCGCCCGAGAGCACCATTTTGCCAGCCCTCTCCAATTGGTCGTAGATGTTCTCGAGTGTGTCGGCCGAGTACTCGGCATCGGCATCAAACAGTTTGAGCAGCACATCCTTGGCGTCTTCAATGAGGCCCGGGGCACGCCTGGCGCGCAGCCTGAGGAGTCGAAAGACCGGCACATCTTCGTCGTGGATCGAAAAGAGCACCCCTTTGCTGTTGAGCTCGTGGTTGTGTTGGTTCAAAATAAAGGCCACCCGCACGGTGCGCGGCGAGTCTTCGTCGGCAATTAAAAAGTCACTGCGGATGTGAAGCTCACCATTGTCTTCTTCGTAAAAGCGCGCCGACTCTTCAATGTCCTCGTCCATGGCGTCTTCGGGAATGGACAGGCCGTAGTACTGTTTAATCCAGCGTTTTTCATCCAGCGTTGGGGACTCGAGGTCCACCCAAATCGGTTGAAATTTGGAGAGCTCTTCAAGGGATTCGATTTCCTCTTGAAACAAACGGCCACTGGCCAGACTGAAAATATTGAGCATGGCAATCCCTTGCTAAGCATGAAACCCAAAGGGCAAACGGGGGGGGAATAACAAGGGAGTTATTGGCCGTACAGCACAGGGATTTCGATGCGCAGGGCGTCAAAACCGGGTGGACTGGCGAGTAACTCCCCAAAGACTGGGGGTGTCCAAAGCGATCAGCTCCAAAGTGAAGGTGGGGGTATTATCGCACCCCATTCATGACAGCGCCAAGGCAGGCGACTCGCGCTCGGTAAGCCATCGGGGGGGTCTTTGACACGACCCGCGTGACCATCCCTCTTGCATTCGGCCAAGCTTCAGGGCATAGTGGGGCTGTGCAATGTTGTTTTTAATCTCTCTTCACGTCCACCGGAGGCTTTTATGAATTTAACCATCAGCGGTCACCACCTCGAAGTCACACAGGCCTTGCACAACCATGTGGTTCAAAAATTGGAGCGCGTCTTGCGCCATTTCGACCAAGTCGTGGATGTCAAAGTGATACTGAGCATCGAAAACAGCAAAGAAAAAGAACGCCGACAAACCGCCGAATGCAAAATTCATGTGCCCGGTGGGGACTTGTTTGCGCAAAGCTCGCACGAGGATCTCTATGCCGCGGTCGATGAGTTGGTGGACAAACTCGATCGACAAGTGGCCAAGCACAAAGAGCGCGTGCAGCAGCACCAACACACCCCGTTGAAAAAAGACGCCGCACTGCAAGAAGGCTTGGTCGCGCCCTGATGGGGTGAGTGTTTTTCCAGCGCTCGCGCTCGCGCCGCTCGACCTCCCCGCTGGGTGTGGGGAAAAAATGACGCCTGGGGTGCTGGGTGGGTTTGAAAAAGCTTTTAGTGTGCCCGCGGACGATGCATAATGTGACGCCAATATGACTCGTCTCACCCAACTCTTGCCCCTGACTCACGTGCGCGTGGGCCTGGACATCACCAGTAAAAAGCGCGCCTTTGAAGAGGCGGGCTTGTTGTTTGAAGAGTTGTATGGGCTCTCGAGGGCCAGTATCGCCGACAGCTTGTTTGCCCGCGAGAGGCTGGGCTCGACGGGGCTTGGGCATGCGGTGGCCGTTCCACACGGCAGGATCAAAGGCCTGAAAAACCCGTTGTTGGCGGTTTTTTTGCTCGATGAGCCCATTGGATTTGATGC
>CAISQQ010000423.1 GCA_903887655.1 uncultured Burkholderiales bacterium | reverse complement strand
GTCCCGCCTCCACACTCAGGCGCACCAACGCCATGGGAGACTGGGTCTCGTCGTCGTGGGTCGTCCAAAGCCCCACGAGCGGGTTTGCTGCCCCCCGCTCGGCGAGCTCTGACGGGGTGCGCGACGCGCTCGCTGGGGCCGCACCGAGAGCGCGAGCATGGGCATCCCGGGTATCACGGGCAGCGCTCACATCGCCGAGTGGACTGGCCCCCTGAGCCGCGTCGAGCGCACGCGCGTACCCACCCCACGTGCTCATCAGCAGCAACACCAGCACGAAGCCCCAGCCACACAAGCGCGAGCGCACCGTTAAAATAACAAGCCATAACTTCACTTGAGATTTGTCCTTTCTATGAAACTCACCCGCATCATAGCCATTCGCCACGGTGAGACCCATTGGAATGTGGACACCCGCATCCAAGGCCACCTGGACATTGCCCTCAATGACACAGGCCGCTGGCAAGCCGAACAACTCGCCCGGGCTTTGGCCCACGAAGCCATCGACGCCGTGTACTGCAGCGACTTGTCTCGCGCCCATGACACCGCCCAAGCCCTGGCCAAAAGCCTTCACCTCACCCCCACCGTGGTCCCCGCTTTGCGAGAGAGACACTTTGGCGAATTTGAAGGCTTGACCTGGAAAGAGCTCGAAGAACAATTCCCCACCCAAAGTCAGGCGTGGAAGTCGCGCGATCCCGCCTGGCTGCCGCCCCAAGGCGAGAGCTTGAACCAGTTGCGCGTGCGCATAGAGGCCTGCATCCAAGAGCTCGCCCAGCGCCACGGCGATCAACAAATTGTGGTGGTCACCCACGGCGGCGTTCTGGATGTGCTCTACCGCATCGCCACCCATCAGTTTGACCCCAGTCCCCGCACCTGGGCCTTGGGCAACACCTACATCAACCGCTTGCTGTGGTCCAGCGAAGGCTTGCACTTGGTGGGCTGGGGCGACCATGCGCACTTGGAGTCAGCCCACGCACCCGTGGCCCCGCTACCGAGCGCGCCTCATTTGGGCTGATCTTGGTGGCCGTCTTGGTGGCCGGCTCGACTCAGCTCGAGGACTGCAAGGGCGGCGTCAAGCCCAAATGCAAATAGGCCGCAGGCGTGGCCACTCGACCGCGTGGGGTGCGCTGCAAATAGCCTTGCTGCAGCAAGTAGGGCTCAATGACATCCTCGATCGTGTCTCTCTCCTCGCCAATGCTCGCCGCCATGTTGTCCAGGCCCACAGGCCCGCCATCAAAGCGATGAATCATCGTTTCCAAGAATTTGCGATCCATCAAATCCAAGCCCAATTGGTCCACATCCAGCATCTTGAGCGCCAAGTTGGCCATCTCCAGCGTGATCACGCCGTCTCCCTTGATTTGAGCGTAGTCGCGCACACGGCGCAGCAATCGGTTGGCAATTCGAGGGGTGCCTCGCGAGCGGCGCGCCATCTCGAGTCCGGCATCGTCTTGCATCCCCACCCCCATGAGGGAGGACGAGCGCATGACAATGCGCTGGAGCTCCTGGGCGGTGTAAAACTCCAAGCGCGAGACAATCCCAAAACGGTCTCTGAGCGGGTTGGTGAGCATGCCCGCGCGCGTGGTGGCCCCCACCAAGGTGAAGGGCTGCAAATCGAGCTTGATGCTTCTAGCCGCGGGACCCTCACCGATCATGATGTCGATCTTGAAGTCCTCCAAGGCGGGGTAAAGAATCTCCTCCACCACCGGTGAGAGTCGGTGAATTTCATCAATGAAGAGCACGTCACGGCTCTCCAAACTGGTGAGCAAAGCGGCGAGATCTTTGGGTTTTTCCAGCACTGGCCCACTGGTCTGGCGCAAGTTGACACCGAGCTCATGGGCGATGATTTGACTGAGCGTCGTTTTACCCAATCCGGGGGGACCAAACAGCAACACATGGTCCATGGCCTCATGACGCGCCCGAGCGGCTTGGATAAAAATCTCCAACTGTTCGCGCACCTTGGTTTGCCCCACATAGTCGGCCAGTTGCTTGGGGCGCAAGGCGCGCTCCAAGGCCTCCTCGGGCACCGAGGTCGACTCGGCATCCATCACCCGCACGGGGCCAGACGCCGGACTGGGCAAGGCACTCAAGTCATCGATCTGTACGCTCATGAATCACGCTCTTTTGGTTGATTGAACACCACTCGTTTCGTTGGCGAGTCACGCCGACAAGGCCTTCAAGGCCCACTTGATGCCTTCGCTCACCCCAAGACCTGCGGGCAAGTTGCGCAGCGCTTGGCGCGCCTCGCGCTCGTTGTAGCCCAGCGCCATGAGCGCTTGCTCCACATCATTCTCGCCCGATTGCGACTGCGCGGCCCCCCCCAAAGCGCCGAGGCCTTCGAGCGTTTTACCCTTCAACTCGAGGAGCAGTCTCTCGGCTGTCTTTTTACCTATGCCCGGTATTTTGACCAGCAAACCCGCCTCTTGCTGGGCCACCGCTTGTCCGAGGTCATGGACACTCATGCCGCTGAGCACACCCAAGGCCGTGCGCGGGCCCACCCCAGAGATCTTGATCAACTGGCGAAAAGCATCGCGTTCTTGCGGGCTCAAAAAACCAAATAAAATTTGGGCATCCTCGCGCACCACCATGTGGGTCAAGAGCGTTGTCTTTTCCCCTACACTGGGCAGGAGATAAAACGTGCTCATGGGCACCCAGACCTCATAGCCCACGCCGCCACAGTCGAGCAAAATTTGCGGCGGAATTTTCTCTCCCAAGAGCCCCGTTAATCGACCAATCATGTGTTCACCTCTTCACCAAGGATTATCGACTTGATTCTGACCCACGCCTTCACCCCGCTTAACAATTCTCGCTTGTCGCGCCTGTGCGGCCCGCTACAAGCCCATTTGAAAACCTTGGAGTCGCATTTGGGGGTGCAGATCACCCATCAAAATGGGCACTTCAAAGTGAGCGGTCCCAAGGAGCGTGCCCAGCAAACCATCCTCATCTTACAAGCCCTCTACGAGCAAGCCAGCAAGCCCCTGGAGCCTTCTCTCATTGTAGGCATGCTCCAGCAAAGTCTGCGCCCCGACGCCTTGATCGAGGGCCCCCAAGCGCTGCTGACCAAACGCGGCGACTTGCGCCCGCGCAGCCGCAACCAAGGCCACTACATGGACCGCATCCAGTCCCATGACGTCTCTTTTGGCCTCGGGCCTGCAGGCACGGGCAAGACCTATTTGGCCGTCGCGATGGCCGTTGACGCCTTGGAGCGCCAAGGCGTGCAGCGCATCGTGCTCACCCGACCCGCCGTCGAGGCCGGGGAGAAGCTGGGCTTTTTGCCCGGGGACCTTGGTCAAAAAGTGGACCCCTATTTGCGCCCGCTCTACGACGCGCTCTATGACTTGATGGGCTTTGAGCGTGTGCAAAAAGCGTTTGAGCGCCAAGCGCTGGAAGTGGCACCGCTGGCCTTCATGCGTGGGCGAACCTTGAACCACTCCTTTGTGATTTTGGACGAAGCACAAAACACCACCCCCGAGCAAATGAAAATGCTGCTCACCCGACTGGGCGTGGGCTCCAAAGCGGTGATCACAGGAGACGTGAGTCAAATTGATTTGCCCAAAGACCAAACGAGCGGCTTGGTGCAAGCCCTCTCGGTGCTCCAAGGCGTGGAGGGCATCGCCTTCACCACCTTCACCAGTGCCGATGTGGTGCGCCACCCCTTGGTCGCGCGCATTGTCGACGCCTATGAGGCCCACACCCTGGCATCCCCTTCGCCGAGTGCCAAGGGCAGGCCTCGCCGCCAACGAGCATGAGCACCATGACCACACCCTTGCCCCCCCTGCAACTGTCCTTGCAGTTCAGCCCCGAGCACCGAGCGAGCTCGGACCCCAAGCTGCACCAAGCCCTCACTCGCCACCACGTGCGACAAACGCTGCGCCACGCCTTGCGCGGGGCACTGGCGCACCCGAGTCAACAACACACGCCCGCGCCCAGCCTGGCATCGCCCGCGATCTTGGGCGTGCGGGTGGTGGGCGAGGTGGAGGGGCTGGCCCTCAACCAAGACTACCGCCAACAGGCCCATGCCACCAATGTGCTCACCTTTGCCTATGGCTTGTCGCCTCAGATTGGGGCCGATGTGGTGCTGTGCGCGCCCGTGCTCAAGCGAGAGGCGCGTGAATTGGGCGTGAGCTTGAAAAACCACTGCACCCACTTGCTCGTGCACGCTTGCCTGCACGCCTTGGGGTTTGACCACGAGGGCGCTCGCCGTGAGGCCCAGGAGATGGAGGCCTTGGAGACGCTGATTTTGAAGGGCCTGGGCGTGGCCGACCCCTACGCCCGCGCCTAGCCAGGCCAAGCCGGCAGCAAGCCCCAAACGCGCGCCTCTTGGCGCACATTCCCACCCAGCACGCCCTTGAGCGGCCCTCGCTTTGACCCTGCGGCTCGTTGGCAAATCACCTTGAAGGAGATGGATGGATTGCTTGAGGTGAGTGGAGCACAATGGCGCTCGACTGCGCAGGCCCAGTCTGGGGGCGCTTTAGGCTTTGAAGTCGCCTGCACTTGGGGGCACGGGCGGCACGGGCGCAACGGGGGGCGTGGGGGATGGCGGCGTTGGCTGCATCTCATCGAAGTGCGACTCCAAGTGCGAGGGCAAGAGCTCAATGGTGGCCCTGAGTCCTGGCACTGCATTCATGAGCTCGCGCTCGACATTGCCCCTCAAGGTCGCTGCGCGCCCCAGGCTCCAACTCGCGGGCATGTGCATGTGCAAATTGACATAGCGGCGTTGCCCGGCACGGCGGGTGGCCACATGGTCAAAACGGATCACCTCGTTTTTCTCGGAGTGGTGGGCAAAATTGTCGAGCACCGCCTGGATATCCGCTTGCACCTGGGGCTCCAAGGCCTCGTCCATCAAGCCTTGCGAGGAGACCCAAAGCAAACTCATGCCCTCTTTCAAAATCACCAAGGCCACCACCAACGCCACCACCGAATCGAGCCATCCCCAGCCCGTCAAAGCCACCAAGATCAAGCCCAACACCACCCCAGCCGATGTCCACACATCGGCCATCAAATGCTTGGCGTCGGCCATCAAGGCAATCGAGCGGTGTTCAAGCGCCACCGTTTTCATGATCCAAGACAACAGACCGTTGAGCGCCGAGCTCAACACCGACAGCGTCAAGCCCCAGCCCAAGAGCCCCACCGCTTGGGGGTGAAGCAAGCGCTCCACCGCCGCCCAGATGATGCCCAGTGCTGCCACCCCAATCAAGATGCCCTCAAAGCCCGAGGAAAAATACTCCGCTTTGTGGTGGCCATAGGGATGCTCTTCATCGGCGGGCAGGCTCGCCAGGGTCACCATCATGAGCCCAAAGACCGCACTGGCCAAGTTGACCAAGGACTCCATCGCGTCCGACAGCAGACCGACCGAATCGGTGATCCACCAGGCCCACGTTTTCATGGCAATGGTGATGATGGCCACCACCACCGAGGCTCGCAAAAGCCCCTTGGGGGTGAACCACCGTGCGCGAAACCGATTCCAATACATTGTCAAGGCATCCCTTAGATGATCGTGGTGATGAGTGGGCCTGGCTCCCACGAGCGAGCTCGGCTGCCTCTCAAACAGGCCGCCAGTGTCGCATGCTTTGGTGACAGATGTCTATGGCAGAGGCGGAGATTTCACGTGAGTGTCACGCGGGCAAATCGGCGCTTGCCCACTTGCACCACCAACACACCGGCTGTGAGCTTGACCGCATGGTCCGAGACCAACTCGCCATTGATCTTCACGCCCTGCCCCGCAATCAAGCGATTGGCCTCCCCCACCGAAGCGGCCAAGCCCGCCGCCTTGATCATGGCGCCCACCCCCAGTGGCGCGCCGCTCAAGACCACTTCGGGCAAATTCTCGGGCACGCCGCCTTTGCTCCTGAGCGCAAAATCCTCTTGGGCTTTGGCCGCAGCGCTCTCACCATGAAAGCGCGCGGTGATCTCCAAAGCCAGTGCGTCCTTGGCGATCTTGGGGTTCATCCCCTGAGCCACATCGCTGCGCAAAGCCTCAATTTGGGCCATGGTTTTAAAGCTGAGCAGCGGGTACCAAGACCACATCAACTCGTCACTGATCGACAGCACTTTGGAGAACATGCTGCTCGCATCCTCGGTGATGGCAATGAAGTTGTTCTTGCTCTTGGACATTTTGTCCACCCCGTCCAGGCCCACCAACAAGGGCATGGTCAAGATGCACTGCGGCTCTTGCCCGTACTCTTGCTGCAAATGCCGCCCCATCAAGAGGTTGAACTTTTGATCGGTGCCGCCCAGCTCCAAATCGCTCTTCAAAGCCACGCTGTCGTAGCCTTGCATCAAGGGGTACAAAAACTCATGCACGCTGATGGACTGACCCGCTTTGAAGCGCTTGTTGAAATCGTCACGCTCCATCATGCGCGCCACGGTGTAGCGGGCAGCGAGCTCAATCATGCCGCGAGCGCCCAAGGGGTCACTCCACTCGCTGTTGTAGCGAATGTCGGTTTTTTGCGGATCGAGCACGCGCGAGGCCTGCGCATAATAGGTTTTGGCGTTGTCTTCGATTTGCGCTTTGGTCAAGGGCGGTCGGGTGGTGTTGCGACCCGAGGGGTCTCCAATCATGGAGGTGAAGTCGCCGATCAAAAAAATCACCTGGTGCCCCAAGTCTTGGAGTTGGCGCATTTTGTTGAGCACCACGGTGTGGCCCAAGTGGATGTCAGCCGAGGTCGGATCGAGCCCGAGCTTGATGCGAAGCGGCACACCGGAGGCTTCAGCGCGCACGAGCTTGCGAGTCCATTGATCAAGCGGCAGCAACTCATCGCACCCCTTCAAACTCACCTCCAGGGCAGCTTGCACGGCAGGACTCAATGGGGCTGACTCAAGGCTCTCGGGGGTGTTGTCATTCATGGATCGTTGGGGCTCAAAAAGCACAAAAAAGAAAGGCGTTCAAAACACTGACCAGCCCCACCCGCTGGGGCGTCAAGCTTGGGGCATCGAGCTTGATGCGTCCTCAACCCAGGGGCCTTGGACAGCGCAACACCCTCAAGCCCCACAAAACATGGGGCTGAGTGGCCCAGAAAGCGCGTCCACCGTGGGTTTTCAGCAGAAAACGGCTGGCAACCTAAGCCCAGCGCCGTAACACCGTAACATGGTGATATACTTTGTGGGATTGAACACTGGCATTGTCAAGCCCTTATTTTATCCTTTTGCGACTGACTCCACACACCAGCAGCGCTTGACGCCCGTGTTTTTCTAAAGCGTTTGTCCCGTGGCTGTGGTTCTTTCTGGCTGGAATGGCCTTTGAGACACAGGTCCCCGATGACTTTTGAGTCTGGGGTCGACAACGTTTTTTATTCTTTGCATCTGGGTGACCCACGGTCTGGTGGAGCCCAGGAGACACTTTGGTTTTTGATCATGTTGACCTCCCTTTGTTCATTGGCGCGATTGAGTCTGTATTGGACACGCGAGCAAATCAGCCGCTTGCGCCGTGGCGAGCGCGTGGCGCTCTATCACCTCTTGCGCACTGCATTGGCGCTTTGGGTGGTGAGTGCAGGCGTGTCCTTCGCCTTGGTGAATTTGGGCCCTGATGCTTCCAGTCTCACGCAAAAAACAATGCGCCTGGAGCTCAACTGGGCGCAACTCCAAGCGATAGCCCCCCTTGACAACGACGCCCTCGCCTTGGCCAACTCACCCCAAACCATGCTCGAGGGCAGCCCCGCTGAGCCTTCAAGCCCAAGCGTCACTGAAACAGAGCGCTTGGGTCACACGTTAGCGGCCTTGAACAGCGACAGCCATCGCGCTTTGGACGCCGCCAAGTCCACCAGCATCCTCTACAGCGCTGGCCACGGCAGTTCCAGCCGCGAGTTCTACCGCACCGACTGGTCACGCCGAAACGACAGCGCGCAAAGCTTGTTGTCGCGACTCGATGTGCGCGACCCGCAAGCGCGTGAGTTCATTGCCAACAATGCCCTGGCGCGCACCAACTTGCTCGGTAAAACGCAGCGCTTGGTGAGCGTGACCACCAATGCCGAGCACGGTCTCTTGGAGATGGTGGTGCGTTGGGCGCACGAGTCGGACCGCCAATTCAGTCGTTTGGTCATTCGCCAAAACGCTGGCGTCTTCAGTGTCCAATTGGACACAGCACCCCTACAAGTGTCGAGCCAGATCGCCGCGGCCACCATCCAAAGCTCCTTGTACCAAGCCACCGATGCGGCTCACATCCCCGACAGCTTGGCCAACCAGTTGGTGGAGATTTTTTCTGGCGACATTGACTTTCACCGCTCGCTCAGAAAAGGCGACCATTTCACGCTTCTCTATGAAACCTTGACCGCCGATGGTGAAGTGCTCAAAACCGCCCGCGTGTTGAATGCCGAGTTTGTCAACCGCGGCAAGCATTACCAAGCGATTTGGTTCAATTCGGGCGCGGCCCCCACCTCTGGCTACTACACCATGGAGGGCATGACCTTGAAGCGTCTTTATTTGGCCGCCCCCTTGGCGTTTTCTCGCATCACGAGTGGCTTTAAGATGCGCTTTCACCCGATCTTGCAGGACTGGAAAGCGCATTTGGGGGTGGACTATGCAGCGCCTATCGGCACACCGGTGCGCACCGTGGCCAATGGGGTGGTGGACTTCGCCGGCCCTCAAAACGGCTACGGCAATGTGATCATGATCAAGCACCCACAAGGCAGCACCACGGTCTATGCGCATTTGTCGCAATTGGGCGTGCGCAAAGGCCAAACCGTCGAGCAAGGCGAGAGAATTGGTGCCGTGGGCCAAACCGGCTGGGCCACAGGCCCGCATTTGCACTTTGAGTTCCGCGTCAACGGCCACTACCAAGACCCTGAGCTGATGGCCCGGCAAAACGCTCCAGTTCCTTTGGCCGCCGAGCTCAAACCCGCCTTTGAGCGCCAGGCCTTGCAAGCGCGCAATCTCCTGCGCGAGACCACGGGTCTGGAAACCATCGACATTGATTGAGCCCCAATGGCCGCCACATCAGCGGCCCCACTCATGCGGTCCACGACCCCACCCTCTTTGTACATAGGCTTGATGTCGGGCACATCGATGGACGGCGTGGATGCGGTCTTGGTCGACCTCGGCGCGGGCTTTGCCCCCGAAGCCGAGCACCATGTGCCCTACCCCCCCGAGCTCAAGCGCATCTTGCTCGAGCTCAACACCCCGGGCCCCAATGAATTGCACGTGAGCGCGCTCGCTGCCAACGAAGTCGCTCGCCTTTACGCCCAAGCGGTCAACACTTTGCTCAAGCACCAAGGCCGCCCAGCCAGCGACATCGTGGCTTTGGGCGCGCACGGCCAAACGGTGCGTCACCAACCCGCTCTTGGCGGCGAAGTGGGCTACACCACCCAGCTCTTGAACGCGGCGCTGCTGTGCGAGCTCACCGGCATCGATGTGGCCTACGACTTTCGCGCCCGCGATGTGGCCGCGCGAGGCCAAGGCGCCCCCCTGGTTCCGGCGTTTCACGACGCTTTGTTCGCCCAGCACGAGGCCAGTGTGGCCGTGCTCAATTGGGGAGGAATATGCAACTTGAGTTGGCTCCCACCCCGCTCCTTGGGGTCTGAGCGCGTGGTGGTGGGTTTTGATTGTGGGCCGGCCAATGTGCTGCTCGACGCTTGGTGTGAGGAGCACACTGGCTTGCCGTTTGACCGCGACGGCCTTTGGGCTGCCCAGGGCCAAATCCACCACGCCTTGTTGGACCATCTGCTGGCCGAGCCCTATTTCCATCGCCCCCCGCCCAAAAGCACCGGTCGCGACCTCTTTCACCGCGGCTGGCTGCACGCGCAGCTCGAGAGCTGCTTTGGCGCAGATCCGCGCACCCCGCGCCCGAGCGCCTGCGATGTTCAAGCCACCCTCATGGAACTCACCGCCCGCACCAGTCTGGACGCTGTGCGTGCGCAGTCACAGCGCAGTGTGGCAGCGCAAAGCCTCATCGTTTGCGGGGGTGGCGCCAACAACACAGCCCTCATGAAGCGCTTGTCGGCCTTGTGCCAAGCCGACCCACTGCTCGCACACCTGCAGGTGAGCACCTCGGCTCAATGGGGCTTGGGGGTGCATTTGATTGAAGCCATGGCCTTTGCGTGGCTGGCCTGTCAACGGGTTCGTGGGGAATGCGCCAATGCACCCAGCGTCACGGGTGCACTGGGACATCGGGTATTGGGCGCTTTGGTCAAAGCGTAAAACTCAACCACTTCAGCGACGAGGCGGGCCACCTCAGGCCACCACAAGCCACGGGGGGGTGGGGCACACCGAAGGTGCCAAGGTGAGCGCGAGGATGAAGCGGGGGACTAAACCGAGAACGAAGAGCCGCAGCCACAGGTGGTGGTGGCATTGGGATTTTTGATGACGAACTGAGCGCCTTGCAAATCTTCTTTGTAATCGATCTCGGCACCGAGGAGGTACTGGTAGCTCATGGCGTCGATCAACAAGGACACGCCATTTTTCGTCATGGTGGTGTCGTCTTCGTTGGTGATCTCATCAAAGGTGAAGCCGTACTGGAAACCTGAGCAGCCGCCGCCTTGGACAAACACACGCAACTTCAAGGAAGGATTGCCTTCTTCTGCAATCAAATCGGCCACTTTGGCCGCCGCGCTGTCGGTAAAGACAATCGGCTCGGGCATGGTGGTTTCAATGTTCTCGGCAACTGCGCTCATGGCATCCCCTTCGTGTCAATTCAAGTCTATTCACAATAAATACCTTGTCAGACGCCATCCTAACAAATTATGGCCAACAACACCGCTCGAATGGTTTTTAGCGCTGACATTGTGTGGGGATTTCCCCCTAAAACCATGGCAGTGGTAGGGGCTTAGAGGCTGCCGCCCGGGTTTGGGCCTGCAGCGCCGAGCTCGGCCCAGGCCCCCCAAAAAAAATGCCAAGCCCCACAAAGGGGATTGGCACCAGGCAATCCAATGCGCCCCAAAGGGCGCCCGGGATCAACGTTTGGAGAACTGCTTCCTGCGACGAGCGCCGTGCAGGCCGACTTTCTTACGCTCGACTTCACGCGCATCGCGGGTGACGTAACCGGCAGCAGACAGCACCGGCTTCAAGGACGCATCGTAGTCAATCAAAGCACGGGTGATGCCGTGACGCACCGCACCGGCTTGGCCCGACTCGCCACCACCGTGGAGATTGACTTGGATGTCAAAATTGTCCACATGTTGGGTCAAGACCAAGGGTTGCTTGGAGATCATGATGGAGGTTTGACGGCCGAAGTACTCAGCGATGTCTTTGCCATTGATCGTGATTTTGCCGGATCCTTTTTTTAGAAAAACCCGAGCGACAGAGGACTTGCGGCGTCCCGTGCCATTGTTCCATTCACCAATCATGTCAAGCTCCTTTGAGGGTTAGCGCTTTGGGTTGCTGAGCACTGTGGGGATGCTCGGCGCCCCCATAGACCTTGAGTTTTTTGATCATGGCGTAGCCCAAAGGACCTTTGGGCAACATGCCTTTGATGGCTTTCTCAAGCGCACGACCGGGGTGCTTGGCTTGCATGTCGCGGAAATTGGTGGAGTAAATGCCGCCCGGGTAACCCGAGTGACGGTAATACATCTTGTCCAAGGCTTTGTTGCCTGTGACACGCAATTTGGCGGCGTTGATGACGACAATGAAGTCGCCGGTATCGACGTGAGGCGTATAAATGGCCTTGTGTTTGCCGCGTAAACGGAGTGCAGCTTCGCTGGCAACACGTCCGAGCACCAAATCGGTGGCGTCAATCACAAACCACTCGTGCACCACGTCAGCGGGTTTTGCGCTGAAAGTAGACATGGAATTATTCCTAGAGTTGGGTTTGTTGGATCCTTTTGCCACGGTCGGCGTTCTTCTGACGAGAACCTCTTAGGTGGTACATTGTTGCACTCCGCCGCGGGATACCTGAACGCTGCAGAGCCCTCCATTATACGATGACTGCGCCCATTTGGACAACTTTTGCCAAGAAGCGCCCCCTTCTCCCCGCCCCTCGCCCTGAAGGCGAGGCTCAGGGACACACAAACCGTTGTTTTCCGACACCTTTTGAGCGCCACTTAGCGGTTACCATCCTTCTCCTATGTTCAGTTATCGCCACGCCTACCATGCCGGCAACCATGCCGACGTTTTGAAGCACAGTGTGCTCATCTCCATTGTCAAGTACATGACGGAAAAACCCGTGCCCTTGACCGTCATCGACAGCCATGCGGGTGCGGGTCTGTACCGCTTGGACAGCCAGGCCTTGGCCTTGAGCGGTGAAGCGGGTGAGGGCATCGAGCAGTTTTTAAAGGACACCCGGCCCTTGAGCAGCACCTTGCTCAAAGACTATGTCGCAACACTCGAGGCCTTCAACACGGGCACCAAAACCACCCTCTACCCGGGCTCGCCCTTCATCATTCAGCACTATTTGAATGCCACCGATCGCTTGAAGCTCTTTGAGTTGCATCCGACCGACACGCGACTGCTCGAGCAGCACGTGGCCCAACTGCGCGCGGCTCGGCAAGTGGCGGTCTTGCGCGAAGACGGGTTTGAAGGCATGAAAAAGTTTCTCCCCCCCGTGAGCCGGCGCGGCTTGGTGCTGATGGACCCGAGCTACGAGATCAAATCCGACTACGCCAAAGTGGCCCTGAGCATCCAAGATGGTTTGCGCCGCTTTGAAACGGGCACCTACGTCGTCTGGTACCCCCTCATCGCCAGAGCACACGCCCACGATCTGCCCAAGCGCTTGAAAACCCTGGCCCAACAAGCCCGGCGTCCTTGGTTGCACTTGTCGTTGATTGTCAAATCGTCCAAATTCACCACCCTCCCCGACCAACTCCAAGATGTGATGGAGCGTCAAAAACGACCTGGTTTACCGGGCTCAGGGCTGTTTGTGATCAATCCCCCCTACACCTTGGGCGCTTTGGCCAAGGAGGCCATGCCCGAGCTGCTCGAGCGCTTGGGGCAAGACGATCACGCCAATTTCGTCATCGACTCGGGCGGCTAAGGCCCAGGTCAGGGCGTTGGCAGCCAGCCCAAATTCTTGCTGATGCTCAAAATCGCTTCACTGTGGTTGAGGCTGTAGAAATGAATGCCTGGCACGCCGCCACGCACCAACTCTTCACAAAGGCGCGTCATCACCTCCAGGCCAAAGGCCTTGATCGAGGCTTGGTCGTCACCGTAAGACTCCAAGCGCTGGCGGATCCACCTCGGCACCTCGGTGCCACACGCGTCTGAAAAACGCAGCAATTGTGCCGAGTTGGTGATGGGCATGAGGCCCGGCACAATGGGGATATCAACAGAGTGAGCCCTCACATCCTCGACAAAGCGCAGGTAGGCCTGGGCACTGAAAAAATACTGGGTGATGGCCGAATGGGCCCCGGCATTGACTTTGGCGACAAAGGCCTTCAAATCCGCGGGGTAGCTGCGCGCTTGGGGGTGGGTCTCGGGGTAAGCGGCCACTTCGATGTGAAACTGCCCGGGAAACTCACGTGCCACAAAGGCCACCAAATCTTTGGCATAGGTGAACTCGCCACTCGATCCAAAGCCACTGGGCAAGTCACCCCTCAGGGCCACCAGCCGGTGCACGCCCATGGCCGCCAAACGCGTCAAATGCGAGCGAGCACTCGCGGCCGTGGCCCCCACACAAGAATAGTGAGCCACCCCCACATGGCCCTCGTTGATGATCTCTTGGACGGTCTGCAAGGTGCCCTCTTGGGTCGACCCCCCAGCGCCAAAGGTGACCGAGCAAAACTCTGGTTGCAGCGCGTAGAGCTCTTGGCGAACCTGTCGCAAGCGCTCCACACCTTGGGGGGTCTTGGGGGGAAAGAACTCAACGCTCAACGCCAACGAAGAAGACGCTAGAGCGCGGGAGGATTCGAAGGCGGGGGCGCGAGGGGTCAAAGGGCTGGGTGTCATGGGCAAGCTTGGAAGTCAAATTCACAACAAATCGGGCCCGTCCTTGACTGGCGGGGCCAGACCGGCAGGTCTAAAACGGCAGGTCCGAACCGGCAGGTCTAAAACGGGAGGTCTAAACCGGCTGATGGGCAAAACGCCAAGGCACGAGCGCCCAACGCCTGGGTCGGCAGCATCCGCGCGGCCTTGGGTCAATGCCTTGAAAACACTTGAAATGCACGGTAAGCGCCTTCAACGCATCCATTGAGGTCGATGGGTTCGCCATGCTCCACCCCCAAAGGCAGGGGAGAGGGCCCCAGCCGCGCCTCACGAACGCCGCTCAGGCGACAAGGCCGGCACACCACGCCCTCACCGCGGTGAGGTCATGGTGAACCGCAACCAAGGCTCAATAGCGGTAGGTGTCGGGCTTATAAGGACCGGCTTTGTCCACCCCAATGTAGGCGGCTTGCATGTCGCTGAGTTCGGTGAGCATGGCGCCGACCTTCATCAAATGCAAACGGGCCACTTTCTCATCCAAGTGCTTGGGCAAGACATAAACTTGG
>CAISQQ010000422.1 GCA_903887655.1 uncultured Burkholderiales bacterium | reverse complement strand
CCCAAGGTCTGAAAGTTATTTTCTTCACGGAGATGTGGGAGCGATTCACTACTACGGCATGCGTGCTTTATTGGTCCTTTACCTGGTCAATGGGCTTCATGCCTCTCGGGCTGACGCGTTGAAGCTTTATGGGATCTATACGGGTTTGGTCTACCTCACGCCCATCATTGGGGGCGCCTTGGCGGATCGCTTGCTGGGCAAGCGGCGAGCCATTTTGATTGGGGGCGCGTTGATGATGCTCGGGCACTTTGCCATGGCCTTTGAGTCCATGCTTTACTTGGCCTTGGCGCTGTTGATTGCTGGCAATGGATTTTTCAAGCCCAACACCACCGCCTTGGTGGGTGACTTGTACGATGGTGAGCACGATCCCAGAAGAGCGGGGGGCTATTCCATTTTCTACATGGGCATCAATTTGGGCGCCTTCATTGCCCCATTGGTCGCGGGGACCTTGGGGGAAACGTTGGGCTGGCATTATGGATTTGCAGCAGCTGGCGTGGGCATGGCGCTTGGGTTGACGCAGTTTTTGCTCAGTCAACAAGCTCTGGGAACGGCGGGTTTGCGCCCAGGCCAACGTGAGCTTTCATCGCGTGACTATGGCGTGGTGTTGGCATGGGTCGCCGGATGCTGCTTGGTGCTGGGGGTGGGCGTGATGTCCTGGCCGCTTTGGGGTGGCGCTGTCCAAGAGCTCGCTTGGAGCACGAAAGCGCTGGCTGGATTGGTGCTGGTGGCGTTGGCGGGTTTTGCCGTGAAATTTTTCTCTGGTGAGACTCAAGAGCAGCCCAAACCCCAACTCTCACTGGGTGAATGGTCACGCGTGGGAGCCATTGTGATCGTGATGATTTTTGTGATCATCTTTTGGACTGGGTTTGAGCAAGCGGGTGGCACCATGACCTTGTTTGCCGATGAAAAAACCGATCGTGAGGTCTTTGGTTTTTTAATGCCCGCGTCCATGTTTCAAGCCATCAATCCGGCCTTGATCGTGCTCTTGGCGCCTTTGTTTTCAGTGCTGTGGACGCGTTTGGATCAAAGTCGATTGGCCATCAGCGATGTGGTCAAACAGTCCTTGGGGATGATGGTCCTGGGGCTTGGCTTTGTGGTGATGTCGCAGGCCCAAAGCTTGGCCGACACAGGCATCAAGGTGGGTGCTCAGTGGCTGATGGTCGTGTATGCGATTCACACCTTGGGTGAACTCATGCTCTCACCCGTTGGACTCTCGATGGTCTCTCGAATTGCACCTGCTCCTTTGGCGTCGCTCATGATGGGGGTGTGGCTCTTGTCCAATGCATTCGCCAATTATTTGGCCGGTACCATGGAGTCGATGCTCAGTGGCAGTGGATTGGATCTGTATCCAACTCTAGCCGCGATGTCATTTGGGGCGGGCGCCTTGTTGTTGATTCTGAGTCCTGTGCTCAAGCGCATGATGACCCGTTGAGGGGTCAATGGCTCACCCTGCAATGAGCTGATCAGGGCTGGATGTCCACGTGAAAACTCAAGCCATGTTCTTGAAACCCCAACTTGCGATAAAACGCATGGGCCTGAACTCTTTTGTGGTTGGATGACAAGACCAATTTGTAGCAATGGCATTCTCGGGCCAATTCGATGGCTTTGGCCATCATGGCGCGACCAATCCCTTGACCTTGGTGATTCTCGCTCACCACCACATCCTCAACAATGGCCGAGGGCGTGCCTTGATGGGCCAAGTTGTGCATGATCAGCAGGGCAAAGGTGCCGATGGCTGAAAGGGTCTGACTCGCATCCAAGGCAACGAACAATCGATAGTTGGGGTAGGTCTTGAATTGATTAAAAATCACCCGGGCTCGCTCCTCTGTCAGAACCCGTCCTTGGTCCATGTCAGCCTGAGCGTAGAGCGCCAAAACCCCCGGTAAATCCTCCTCAAGGGCGGGTCTAATCACTAAATTTTTGATCATCATGGCTCCTGCGTTGATCTCACCCTCTCGGAGGGCATTCGAGATTCGAGACAACTGTGATCATCTATTTTAGGGACAATGCAAAGGCAATACCGCAAAGGGCATCGATAGGTGTCAATAGAAGCCAATAGAAGGTAATAGGGGGCAATAGGGGGCAATAGGATCAATCAGTCGAGTGATTGGACTGCAACCCGAGTCAATGGTTTAAGCCGTTAGCAACTGCTCGAGCAGGGGCCTGAATTCATGCAGTTGGGGTGTGACCTGGTGCGGCACTTTGGCCAAGTCATCGTATTGGCGCAATTTGATGGCGTCTTTGGCATAGGGTAGCCCCATGAATTCAAGCGCTTGTTTGGGGCGGAAAATACCACCTTGAATTTCCAAGCTGTCCTTTGAGGCTTGGGAGAGATCACTCCAGTATTGCTCATCAACAGCACACAAATAGCGCTTGGCGTTGACGTGCATCAAAATCGGCTGGGTCACTTCGGGGCCAAAGAGGTCTTGGAGATGAATCATGGCCAGTTGTTCGTGGTGATCATCAGGGTCATCGCTGGTTTTAGGGCTTTGGTGCGCGAGCAAATGTCCCACATCATGCAATAAACAAGCGGCAATCAAAGGAGGAGCGTCTCCTGCTGCCAGCGACAAATGGGCGCATTGAAGGGCATGCTCGAGTTGGGTCACCGCTTCACCCCCATACATGGCCACACCCAAATCGAGGTAGTTTTGAAGCAAAGCGTCGAGTTGTTTGATTTTGGAGTCGTTCATGGCCTGGTCAATCATCAGATGAAGTGACGTCGTATATAAGAGGATAACAAGTCAATGATGGTGACCGACACAATCAAAATGATCAAAACGGCAGCCGTTTCACCGTACTGAAAACTTCTCACGATCTCCCATAAAATTTGACCAATACCACCGGCACCCACCATGCCCAGTACGGACGCCGAGCGGACATTGGCTTCAAACCGGTACAGAGAATAAGAAATCCAAAGTGGTAGAACCTGGGGTATCACGCCAAATACAATTTCTTGTGACGCACTGGCACCTGTGGCACGAATACCATCGACGGGTTGCTGGTCGATGGATTCAACCGCTTCAGAAAATAGTTTGGCCAGCACCCCAGTCGTGTGAACCCAGAGCGCCAAAACACCCGCAAAAGGCCCCAAACCCACAGCCACAATGAAGAGCATTGCAAAGACCATCTCGTTGATGGCACGCGCAGCGTCCATGATGCGGCGAATGGGCTGATACACCCAGGCAGGTGCAATATTGTCTGCACACAACAACCCCAGAGGGATGGAGCAAAAGATGGCCAAGGCTGAGCCCCAAAGCGCAATCTCCACGGTCAAAACCATCTCTTCTAAATAGTAGCGCCAGTCGTGAAAATTGGGTGGGAAAAACCCTTGGGCAAACTTGGACATATTGCCCGAATCGCGCCAGAGGGTGAGGGGGTCCATCTCCACACCCTTCCAACTGAGGGCCAGTGCGCCCAAGATGAACCCCCAAGCCAATAAGGAGCCCCAAGAACGCGGCTGCAACAACTCAAGCTCCTGAGGCTTGAGGACTTGGGGAGTGCTTGAGGGAGCTTGGGTCATTGGGGGTGTCTCAGGAATTACTTCTCAAGCGCTGCCAATTTGTCCTTGATCACAACCATTTTCTTTTGCTTTTCAGCCGCATCGATCGTTGCGTCGTTTTCAAGTTTGGTCATTTCGGTGAACAAAGCAATTTGACGAATGGGTTTGAGCTGATCGTTGGTGGATGGCACGATTCCGCTGGCAACGATTTTGGCCAATTTCTCTTTGTGATCTGCCGCGTCAGGTCCCGATGTGTAACCGGTCAAGCAAGACTTGATTTTGGCCTTTTGGTCAGCGGGCAAATCGGCTCTGTAGACAAATGGATCAGCGGGGATCAAGGGTGAGCGCCAAATGATTTTCAAATCCTTGATGATTTCAGGACGAGCCTTTTCTGCGCGCTCCCAGTCTTCCGTGTTGTTGGTAGCCACGTCCACTTGTTTCATGGCCGCAGCCATCAAATTGGTGGCATGGTTGGCGGAGCGAATCGATTTGAAATCGGTCTTGGGGTTGATATTGTTTTTGGCAAAAACATAGTAACTGGGCACCAAGAAGCCAGAAGTTGAGTTCGGGTCGCCAATGCCAAAGTTGATCTCTTTGGTGTGTTTGAGGAAATCACTCAAATTGTTGTAAGGAGAGTCTTTGTTGGTCACCAACAAGGAGTTATAGCCTTCTGAGCCATCCATGCGGATGGTTTTGGCGAAAATTTCTCCATTCGAACGGTCCACGGCTTCCATGGCAGAGAGATTGCCAAACCATCCAATTTGAACTTTATTGAACCGCATGCCTTCAATGACACCGGCGTAGTCAGTGGCGAAATAAGGCTTGATGGTGTAGCCAGTGCATGTGGACCAATCATTGGTAACAGGCTCCCAAGCAGCGCGCAAGGCATTGGATGAGTCCACAGAAATGATACCGAAATTGAGGTCGACCGCTTGGGCCTGGGTCATGCTGAGCATGGTCAGACAAGCGAGGGCGCAAGCCGAGAGCGATAATTTGGGTGGGGTGAAAGTCATAAAAAATACTCCTGAAGATTAATAAACACTGGCCAAATTCAAGGTGGATTGCATTTGTGGGCTGGTTGGGGTGGCAGCAACCGCGTCTAGGGTCGGGCTGGTGGACTCATTCAATAACTCATCGGCTTCTACGCCGTAGAGCTCGCGCAGCAAGCGCGGTGACAGTGCAGAAGTGGGCCCGTCATACACAATGTCCCCATGGCTCAAGGCGATGGTGCGGGGACAATATTTGATGGCCACATTGATTTGATGAAGACTCACCAACACAGTGCAACCATCCTTTTGATTCATTTCTGTGAGTAACTCCATGACCATGCGCGAGGACTCAGGATCCAAAGAGGCGATGGGCTCATCGGCGAGAACAATTTTGGCTTGTTGCACCATGGTCCTGGCGATAGCCGCGCGTTGTTGTTGGCCGCCAGACAAAGTACTGGCGCGTTGGTAGGCGCATTGACCGATTCCAACACGCTTTAAGGCTTCAATGGCCAATCTTTTTTCTTCATCCTTGAACAATCCAAGGAGCGTTCTGTAAAGCGGGAGCCGATGCAGCATCCCAGCCAGAACATTGGTGAGCACGCTCAAGCGGTCGACCAAATTGAATTGTTGAAAAATCAATCCCACTTGAGCTCTAGAAGAGCGGATGTCTGCGGCCACTTTCCCGTGGGTCTGAATGACACGTCCATTGATCTCGATGGTGGAGATGCTGCCAGCATTGGCAGGCATTAAGCCCGACAAGAGACGCAGCAACGTTGATTTGCCAGAACCTGATGCACCAATCAATGCCACCATTTCACCAGGTTGAATTTCAAAAGAAATCCCATTGAGTGCAACGCTGCTGGTTTTGTAGCTTTTCGTGAGGCTAGAAACTTGAATAGCAGTTGGCATGGGTGATCGTGGAGAAGATGTGGAGTAATCGATCATGGAGGTTAAATAGCAGCAATGACAAAGAGATGACAGGCAAATAAAAAAACAATCATTTCTTTATAAAACTTGTTGACCTGCTCTCCAAACAGAACGCACCAGTGGGAGTGTCCCTTGGTCTTTTATAGCAATGGGCTTGACACGAATGACATCGGCTCTGAGGCCCACCTCAAGTGAGCCTCGGTCCTCAAAGCCAATGGCTTTGGCGGCATGGGTGCTCACACAAGCAACTGCTTTTTCAAGGGTGAATCCTGCTTGGTCGATGAGTTTGAAGGCGGCGCCCAATAGGCTGGCGGGCACGTAGTCGGATGACAAAATATCTAAAAATCCAAGTTTCGCCAATTCAACGGCAGCCACATTGCCCGAGTGTGAGCCACCCCTCATCATATTGGGGCCCCCCATGATCACGGCCAACCCGCCCTCGTGTGCCGCTTGTGCAGCAGCGACTTGCGTTGGGAACTCGCAGATGCGCACACCTTCATCAATCGCTTGCTGGACATGCTCGAGCGTTGCATCGTCATGAGAGGCCAAACAAATTTGATGTTCTTTGGCAAAACGGATGAAGTGCTCACGGTTGGGGTTGGCGTATTTTTCTTGTAACTCAGCCGCTGCCGCCACCCGTTCTTCAAAATACTGCAGCGACCAAGCTTTTTTACCCATGTAATAGACGCGCGCTTTCTCAATGTCTTGGAATTGCCGCTGACCCGGTGTGTGGTCCATCAAAGAGATAAGTTTGAGCGCTGGGTGGCCTTCAAAAACGTGAAACAAATCAATGCACTTGGGTGAGGGGAGCTCGCACCTCACGTGTAAAAAGTGCTCACTTCTGAGCATTTGGTGCTCCTGGGCGTCTCTCAAGGCCTTGAGAACTGCCTCCCAGCCTTTACCCCTGAGCGAGGAGTCATCGGCCTCACCAATTCCGATCGAGTCAAAGACTGTGGTGATGCCCGCTGCTATGAGTTCTGCATCGTGGGCGACCAGCGCCGGTAATTCTGCCCAATAGGTTTTGGGCCTGGGCATCAAGTGCCGCTCCAAGTTGTCGGTGTGCAGCTCAATCAAGCCAGGCATCACGTAGTCACCTTCGCAATCGATGCTCGCTAGCGCTGAGGTGTTGCCTCGTGTGATGCTTTTGATACTCGTACCTTGGAGCTCAAGGGTGCCCAAGAAAATTTCTTCTGGCAAAACAATCTTTGCGTTGGTGAGGACAGTGGTATTCATAATTAGGGCTGAAAGTCGGACATTGAAATGGACCGTGTCATCAGTGCATTCTTGACATCGATGTCGTGAAAAATGCCCAAGATGGCCGCTCCACGGCGACGCTCTGCATTGATCAAGTCAATGACGATTTCCGCATTGCTGAGGTCCAAAGAAGCGCTGGGTTCATCGAGCAGCAAGATGGGCTTGGGGTTGATCAGGCTTTTGGCCAGGTTGATTCTTTGCTGCTCACCGCCGGAAAATGTCGATGGTGGCAAGTGCCACAAGCGAGGCGAAATGTGAAGCCGCTCGAGCATTTGTGCAACTCGTTCGTTCAACTCATTTTCACTGGCGGTTGATATGGGCGATATGGGCAAAGACGCAAGAGAATGTGCATGATTCTCCTGGGAGTGCTTGTGAAAAAGGGCTTCTTGCTTGATCAGATCAAAGGCCCCAATCCTTGGGATGATGCGCAGGAATTGGCTGACATAATTGATGGTGTTCGCTCTCAGCTGCAAGACTTCGCGCACAGGCGCATGGACCACGTCGATCCACTCATCGCCAATCTTTTGGACCCAAATATGCCCCGAACTGGCCAAATAGTTACCAAAGATCATCTTTAAGATACTGCTTTTCCCCATTCCTGATGAGCCATCGAGCGCCACACATTCGCCCGCTCTCACTTCAAGGTTGACGTTTTGAAGCACCCGTAAGGCTTGGTTGGAGCGTTGGTGCAGAAAAAAATGTTTACTCACCCCTTCGAGTTTGAGTTTCACTGGCGTTGAGGTTGGGTTGTCCGTGGGGCTCATGGTCGTTCTTTAGCCCTGTAAGATGGAAGATACGAGGAGTTGGCTGTAGGGGTGCTGGGGGTCGTCTAAAATTTGATCGGTCAGTCCGTACTCCACCACGTTGCCGTCTTGCATGACGATCATTTGGTCGGCCAAGAGTCTGGCCACGGCCAAGTCATGCGTCACGATCACCACCGCCAAACCACGCTTGCGGGTCAATTGTTTGAGGAGGTCCAAAAGCTTGGCTTGTACGGAGACATCCAACCCAGAGGTGGGTTCATCCATCAAAATGAGTCTGGGGTGAGTGACCAAGTTGCGTGCAATTTGTAGTCGCTGCTGCATGCCCCCTGAAAAACGCAGGGGCATGTCATCGAGTCTTTCTGCGTCGATTTCAACTTCGAGGAGGCTCTCCAAGGCTTGAGCTCTGATGTGTGAATAGTTTCGAGCGCCGTTTGACATCAATCTTTCGCCAATATTGGCACCGGCCGAAACATTCATGATCAAACCATCTCTTGCATTTTGGTGGACAAAGCCCCATTCCGTCCTCTTGATCATTCGTTGATCAAGTTCAGTGAGTTTGGCCATGTCCACCCAACCCAGAGATTTTGAGTTAAAAAGCACCTGACCGTGGTCAAACTCTACATTGGCATTGATGCAATTGAGCAAAGTTGATTTGCCCGAGCCTGATTCACCCACAACAGCAAGAACCTCACCTGCGCAGACGTCAAAAGACACCTGCTCGAGCGCCCGTCTCGTGCCAAACGAT
>CAISQQ010000421.1 GCA_903887655.1 uncultured Burkholderiales bacterium | reverse complement strand
GCCTTCAATCAAAATCGGCTCAAACGCTTGGATGCCCAAGCGGTGCAGAGTGGGCGCTCGGTTGAGCATCACGGGATGCTCTTTGATCACCTCTTCCAAAATGTCCCACACCACTGCAGATCCGCTCTCGACCTCTTTCTTGGCGGCCTTGATGGTGGTGGCAATGCCCATGGCCTCGAGACGCGAGAAGATGAAGGGCTTGAAGAGCTCCAAGGCCATCAATTTGGGCAAGCCGCACTGGTGCAACTTGAGGGTGGGGCCCACGGTGATCACGGAGCGGCCCGAGTAATCGACGCGTTTGCCCAGCAAGTTTTGGCGGAAACGGCCTGACTTGCCTTTGATCATGTCGGCCAAGGACTTCAAGGCACGCTTGTTCGCGCCCGTCATGGCTTTGCCGCGGCGTCCGTTGTCCAGGAGCGAATCCACCGCTTCTTGCAGCATGCGCTTTTCATTGCGGGCAATGATCTCGGGGGCTTTGAGCTCCAGGAGTCTGCGCAGGCGCGAATTTCGGTTGATCACGCGGCGGTACAAGTCGTTCAAGTCCGAGGTCGCAAAACGACCCCCGTCCAGTGGCACCAAGGGGCGCAAATCGGGCGGCAACACCGGCAGCACGGAGAGCACCATCCACTCGGGCTTCAAGCCTGACTTTTTAAAGGCCTCCAAGACCTTCAAGCGCTTGGAGTTTTTCTTGACCTTGACTTCAGAGCCGGTCAAATCGCCGCGCAATCGTTCGATCTCGACATCGAGCTCCATGCCTTCGAGCAAATCGCGCACACCCTCAGCACCCATCTTGGCGATGAACTCATCGCCGTACTCTTGGCGCTTGGCGTCGTAGTCGTCTTCGCTCATGATGCCGAATTTTTTCAAGGGCGTCATGCCAGGGTCGGTCACCACATAAGCTTCAAAATACAGCACCCGCTCGATGTCCCTCAAGGTCATGTCGAGCACCAGGCCCAAACGGCTGGGCAGTGACTTCAGGAACCAGATGTGCGCGCAAGGGGCGGCCAAGTCGATGTGGCCCATGCGGTCGCGGCGCACTTTGGTCTGGGTGACCTCAACGCCGCACTTCTCGCAAATGACGCCGCGGTGCTTTAAGCGCTTGTACTTGCCGCACAAGCACTCATAGTCCTTGATGGGGCCAAAGATTTTGGCGCAAAAAAGACCGTCGCGCTCGGGCTTGAAGGTTCGGTAGTTGATGGTCTCGGGTTTTTTGACCTCGCCAAAAGACCACGAACGGATCTTCTCTGGGGAGGCAATGCCGATTTTGATGGCATCAAAATGCTCATCGGGGGTGAACTGCTTGAACAGGTCCAGGAGTGATTTCATGTTTTGAATCCTTGTGCGTTGAGCCCGTTGATTTAAGTGCGCTCGAGCTCGATGTCGATACCGAGCGAGCGAATTTCTTTGACCAACACATTGAACGACTCGGGCATGCCCGCTTCGATGGCGTGTTCGCCTTTGACGATGTTTTCGTACACTTTGGTGCGACCCTGAACGTCATCGGACTTGACCGTGAGCATCTCTTGCAAGGTGTAAGAGGCCCCGTAGGCTTCCAGCGCCCAGACCTCCATCTCGCCAAACCGCTGACCCCCAAACTGGGCCTTGCCGCCCAAGGGTTGTTGGGTGACCAAGCTGTAGGGGCCGGTGGAGCGGGCGTGCATTTTGTCGTCGACCAAATGGTGCAACTTCAAGACGTGCATGTAGCCAATCGTGGTGGGCCGATCAAAGGCGTCACCGGTGCGCCCGTCAAACAAATGCGCCTGCGTGCGAGCCGGGGTGAGCCCCTTGGCCAGCGCCACCGCATCGGGGTAAGCGAGTTTGAGCATGGTGCGGATATCTTCTTCGCTGGCCCCATCAAAGACAGGGGTCGCAAACGGGATACCGGTGGTCAAATTCTTGGCCATGCCGATCACCTCGTCGTCGCTCAAGTCTTTGAGCGTCTCGCGGTGACCGCTCTCGTTGTAGAGCGTCTCCATGAACTGGCGCAACTGCGCAGCTTGGCTCTCGGCTTGGAGCATGTCGCCAATGCGCTGTCCAATGCCTTTGGCCGCCCAGCCCAAGTGCACCTCCAGCACCTGACCCACGTTCATGCGAGACGGGACTCCCAAGGGGTTCAAGACGATGTCGCACGGTGTGCCGTCGGCCATGTAGGGCATGTCTTCGACCGGGACGATCTTGGAGACCACCCCTTTGTTGCCGTGACGGCCGGCCATTTTGTCACCCGGCTGCAAGCGTCTCTTGACGGCCAAGTAGACCTTGACCATTTTGAGCACACCGGCTTGTAATTCGTCGCCTTGGGTGAGTTTTTTGCGCTTTTCTTCAAACGCCAAGTCAAAGCTGTGGCGCGTTTGGGTCAAGGCGTTTTTGATGCTCTCGAGCTGCATGGCCACATCGTCGTCGGCTGGACGGATGTCAAACCAGTGGAACTTCTCGACATCGGCCAAATAGGTCGCATCGATCTTGGCGCCCTTGGCCAATTTGTTGGGTCCACCATTGGCGATCTTGCCCGTCAAGAGCTTGGCAATCCGGTCAAAAGCGTCGGCCTCGACAATGCGCAACTGGTCGTTCAAGTCCAAGCGGAAACGCTTGAGCTCGTCGTCAATGATTTGCTGCGCGCGCTTGTCGCGCTGGATGCCTTCGCGGGTGAAGACCTGCACATCGATCACGGTGCCTTGTGAGCCCTGGTCCACGCGCAAAGAGGTGTCTTTCACATCGCTGGCTTTTTCACCGAAGATGGCCCGTAGGAGTTTTTCCTCAGGCGTCAAGGTGGTCTCGCCCTTGGGGGTCACTTTGCCCACCAAGGTGTCGCCGGGCTGCACTTCGGCGCCGACGTAAATGATCCCAGAGTCGTCCAATCGGTTCAACTGCGTCTCGGACAAATTGGGAATATCGCGGGTGATCTCTTCGGCACCGAGCTTGGTGTCGCGCGCCATCACCACCAACTCTTCGATGTGAATCGAGGTGTAGCGGTCTTCGGCAACAACACGCTCGGAGATCAAAATCGAGTCCTCGAAGTTGTAACCGTTCCAAGGCATGAAGGCCACAAGCATGTTCTGGCCCAAGGCGAGTTCGCCCAAGTCCGTGGACGCGCCGTCAGCGATCACGTCGCCTTTGGCCAACTTGTCACCGCGCTTGACGATGGGGCGCTGGTGGATGTTGGTGTTTTGGTTGGAGCGCTGGTATTTGATCAGGTTGTAGATGTCCACACCGACTTCGCCGGCCTGGGCTTCGAGATCGTTCACACGCACCACGATGCGGGTGGCGTCAACGTAGTCGACCACACCACCGCGGGTGGCGGTGACGACCGTGCCCGAGTCAATCGCGGCCACACGTTCAATGCCCGTGCCCACGAACGCTTTTTCAGGGCGCAAGACCGGAACGGCTTGGCGCTGCATGTTGGCACCCATCAAGGCGCGGTTGGCGTCGTCGTGCTCCAAAAACGGCACGAGTGAAGCAGCGACCGAGACGATTTGAGCGGGCGAGACGTCCATGTACTGGATGCGCTCAGCGCCACACAAAATCGACTCGCCACGCTCACGCGCAGACACCAAGCCGTCAATCAAGGTGCCCTCTTTGTCCAAGGTGGCATTGGCCTGGGCGATCACGTACTTGCCCTCTTCAATGGCCGACAAGTAGTCGATTTCGTTGGTGACCTTGGCATCGATCACGCGGCGATAAGGCGTCTCAATGAAGCCGTATTCGTTCAAGCGGGCATAAAGCGCCAAAGAGTTGATCAAACCGATGTTCGGACCCTCAGGCGTCTCAATCGGGCAGACCCGACCGTAGTGGGTCACGTGCACGTCACGCACTTCAAATCCTGCACGCTCACGCGTCAAACCACCTGGGCCAAGGGCCGAGACGCGGCGCTTGTGGGTGATCTCGGACAAGGGGTTGGTTTGGTCCATGAACTGCGAGAGTTGCGAGGCACCAAAGAACTCTTTGAGCGCGGCAGAGATGGGCTTGGAGTTGATCAAGTCGTGGGGCATCAAGGGCTCTTGCTCGGCTTGACCCAAACGCTCTTTGACGGCTTTCTCAATCCGCGCCAAACCGGTGCGGTATTGGTTCTCGGCGAGCTCACCCACGCAACGCACGCGGCGGTTGCCCAAGTGGTCGATGTCGTCGACTTCGCCGCGACCGTTTCTGAGGTCCACCAAAATCTTCACCACCGACAAAATGTCGTCATTGGTGAGGACCATGGGGCCAGTGGAGTCGGGGTTGCCAACTTTGGCGTTGAATTTCATGCGGCCCACACGCGACAAATCGTAGGTGTCGGGGTTGTAAAAGAGGCGCTGAAAGAGCGCTTGCACCGCATCTTCGGTGGGCGGCTCACCAGGGCGCATCATGCGGTAGATGGCCACACGGGCAGCAAACTCGTCAGCGGTCTCATCGGCGCGCAGTGTTTGCGACAGGTAAGCACCTTGATCGAGCTCATTGGTGTAGATGCACTCGAGGTCGCTCACGCCCGCGCCCCTGAGTTTTTTCAAGAGCACTTCGGTCAACTCGTCGTTGGCCTTGGCAATGATCTCGCCGGTTTCACCGTCCACGATGTCTTTGGCAATGACGCGACCGATCATGAAGTCTTCGGGCACGCTGATGTGGGTGGTCCCACTTTGCTCGAACTCGCGGGTGTGACGAACCGTCACGCGCTTGTCTTTGGCCACAATGACTTTGCCCGACTTGTCGGTGATGTCAAAACGCGCCACTTCTCCGCGAAGACGCTCGGCCACGAACTGCATTTGTGCACCCGTGTCCATCAACTGGAAATGGTCGTTGACGAAGAAGTTCGCCAAAATGCTCTCAGGGGTCAAACCAATGGCTTTGAGCAAAATCGTGACGGGCATTTTGCGGCGGCGATCGACGCGGAAATAAAGCACATCTTTGGGGTCGAACTCAAAGTCCAGCCAAGAGCCGCGGTAAGGGATGATGCGAGCACTAAAGAGCAACTTGCCCGAGCTGTGGGTCTTGCCCTTGTCGTGCTCAAAAAACACGCCCGGTGAG
>CAISQQ010000420.1 GCA_903887655.1 uncultured Burkholderiales bacterium | reverse complement strand
TCCGCTCAATACAGCAGGCGACCAAGTCGTTCGATTGCAAAACCTTCAGCACGCATTTGCTGAGATTTGCAATGCATTGGCGCCCGTGGTGAGAGAGACCAAATGTTGGAATCGAGTGGCATTGCATCACATGATGTACCGTCCTTTGCGAGATCAGTTTCCGCAGGTTGGCTCCCAGATGGTCTGCAATGCAATCTATTCTGTATCTCGCACCAGTCGCGTGGTCTACCAAGCCCCTCAAAGTCCATTCAACGTTCAAAGACTGGCAGACAAGCCCTTGCCTTTGCTGCGCTTTTTGCCGTCCTCCCCGGTCTACTTCGATCGGCACACCCTGAGCATCAAAAAGGGTTCATTGTCCATGTACACCTTGGATGGTCGCATGCGCTTTGATCTGAACTTGTCTGAAGATGACATGATGCGCTTTAAAACTTGGAAGCTTCACGAGGTGATTTTGAGCTCCCAAGGAGAGCGCTTCACACTCAACTTCAGTTTCATTGATGCAAAGGGTAAAGTCAATGTGGAAGCTCTTGAGAATCCTGCGGGCGAAGCCTTGGGCGCCTTGTTGCCAGAATACGTGTTGATCGATGAGGATGCGGTGCCCTCAAGTCCGTCCTCTTTTGATTCGGTGCCAACACAAAATGTTCGAGCACCGCAAGCTGTGCAAGAAGCCCAATCTCAGCGTTACGAGTCTTTGCAAACCACGACGATTGCCAAACTCCCCGAAGCACAGTCTTTGCACTTGGAGCTCACCTTGCCGAGCACTGGATCTGCGCAATCTGTTCACGTCATGCCCCAAGGCTTGACGCTCAGCACCCAAACGACTCAACTCAAGTTGAACCTCAAATCAAATACCGGCCCCTTGAGTGACAAAAGTGTCGCCAAGAGTGGCTCAGACACGGGCGAGCAGCCCAAACCCAATATGACCGGAGTGAACGCATGATGCCAAACATTGGGGGACCCCGTCCTCAACCCCAGGTGGCCAATTTCTTGAAAGCGCAGTGGCCTCACTACAAGACAGCCATGTACTACAGCATGGTGATCGGTGTACTTTCATTGTCCCCAACACTCTTCATGCTTGAGGTTTATGACCGGGTTGTCAACAGCCGAAGCATGACCACTTTGGTCATGCTCATCATTGCCGTCATAGGCAGTTATGTGGTGATGGAACTCTTGGAATTGGTGAGACACTCCTATCTTCAAAAAGCAGCATTGAAGCTTGATGAAGAGTTTAGAGAGCGACTCTTTGGCATTGCCTTTGAGGCCAATTTGAGGCGTTTGCCAGGTGGCACGATACAAGCGTTCAACGATCTCAGAACCATTCGAGAGTTCATTCCATCAGGTGCCGTGATGGCCATGCTCGACTCACCCATGGCCTTGGTCTTTTTGTTGATCGTCTTCATCGTGAGCCCATGGTTGGGCGTCATGGCCTTGATTGGTGCGGTGGTTCAAGTTTGGATCGCCTATCAAACCGAGAGAAAGACCATGCCCGTTTTGACCCAAGCCAACAAAGGCGCAATTGACGCTCAAAACTACGCCAATGGCACACTTAGAAATGCACAAGTCATTGAGGCCATGGGCATGATGCACAACATCCACAGACAGTGGATGGGTCGTCAGCGCAAGTTCTTGCAACTTCAAGCCGATGCCTCCGACACAGCGGGCGCAAACAACGCGACTTCAAAGCTCATCCAAAATTTGCAAAGCTCATTGCTTTTGGGTGCAGCGTGTTGGCTCACCTTGAAGGGCCAAATGTTGGGTGGAGGAGGCATGATGATGGTGGCCTCCATCTTGGGTGGCATGGTGCTTCGTCCCTTGGCTCAACTCGTCGCCCAGTGGCGCATGGTGGTCAATGTGAGAGACGCCTACCAACGCTTGGAAGGGGTTTTGTCTTACTTCCCACCCAAGGCCGATTCGATGCCGCTTCCCGCACCCAGAGGTGTCTTGACCGTCGAGGCTGTGGTGGCCACTGCCCCTGGTTCACCGATTCCCATTTTGAGGGGGGTTAGTTTTGCGCTCTCTCCCGGTGAATGTTTGATGTTGATTGGTCCATCTGCCAGTGGTAAAACCACTTTGGCGCGACTCATCATGGGACTTTGGCCTGCCACAAACGGAAAAGTGCGTTTGGACGGAGCCGATGTCTTCAATTGGAAAAAAGAGGAGCTTGGTCCCCATTTGGGTTATTTGCCCCAAACGGTTGAGCTCTTTGATGGCACACTCGCTGAGAACGTGGCGCGCTTTGGAGTCATCGACTTGGATGAAGTCCAGCGGGTCATCACCCAAGTGGGCTTGGAAGAAATGGTGGCCCAACTGCCTCAAGGACTGGATACACGAATCGGAGAAGACGGTGCGGTTTTATCGGGCGGACAGCGCCAACGTGTTGCCTTGGCCCGCGCCATTTATGGTCGACCCAAATTGTTGGTGTTGGACGAGCCCAACTCAAGCTTGGACGATGCTGGCGAGCAGGCCCTCATGAACACCTTGCAAAGCCTCAAAGCTCAAGGCTCAAGTGTGCTTTTGATCACGCATCGCACCAGTGTTTTACCCCTGGCAGACAAATTGTTGATGTTGCGCGAAGGACAAGTGGCCATGTTCGGTGCCAGAGACGAAGTCTTGGCTGCTCTTCAAAAGGCGCAAACCGAAGGTCAGTCTCAAGCTCAAGTGGCAAGGGCGCCTCAAGCAGCACCCGCTCAGCCCGCTCCTGCTCAGCCTCCACGGAGCACACCCACCTTCACCACATCCACAACAGTCAACACGCCCACCGTCACCATGCCCATCAGCACCGCACCCAGCAACAAGCCTAAAAATACCGGGGAGGAGTCATGATGAGCACAACATGGGGACAACAATTGAGTTCGCAGTACCAAAAGCGTTTCATCGACAGTGAGTTGGGGCGCAGTTTATTGAGTTTCAAGCGTGAGTTCGTTTGGGTAGGGGTGTTTAGCTTCTTTGCCAACTTGCTCATGTTGGCTCCAACGCTTTACATGCTTCAAGTGTTCGATCGGGTCATGCTCAGTCAAAACGAGTTCACCTTGATTTCTTTGACGCTCATCACGGCTTTTTTCTTTGCCATCATGTCCTTTTCTGAATGGGTGAGATCAAGGCTCTTGGTGAGGGCTGGTGTTCGGTTTGATGAATACTTGAACGCCAGGGTCTTCAGCGCAAGTTTTGATGCGCAGTTGAATCAACTCGGCCTCAACTCTCTTCAAGCCTTCACGGACCTCACCAATCTTCGACAGTTTTTGACGGGCAATGGGGTGTTTGCGATTTTTGATACGCCTTGGACCCCGGTATACATCGTGGTGCTTTTTTTGATGCACCCAACCCTTGGATGGGCATCCATTTTCTTTGTGCTCTTGTTGGG
>CAISQQ010000419.1 GCA_903887655.1 uncultured Burkholderiales bacterium | reverse complement strand
TGGCGCCTTGGTTCACGATGGCATTGACCTTGGCGCTGCTCGCTTCCACCACGAAGTCTGTCCCCTTGACGCCGATGGCGGCCAAGGGGGTGTTGAGTCTGAATTTGTCTTTGGCCGACTCGGCCGCTTGACCGGAAATCGCCCTCACCACCCCTTGCTCAAGCTCAAAACGCACCTCAGAGTTGGACGGGCTTTGTGAGTCAAAGCGGTACTCTTTGATGCTCAAGGCGGAGGCCGGGCGCAAACTCACCAGCGCGCCATCGACAAAGCGCACATGGATGTGGCCGTTGCCCGAGGTGAGCAAACGGTCGCCCACTTGCAAATTCAGTCCCGTGGTCACCGCCAAGGGAGTCGCCACACCCGGTCTTGCGACCGTGGCCTGGCCAATGACCAAGGACACCTGCCCCACCATGGCCTGGGAAGTGGCACGGACCTCGGGAACCCCTTGGGCTTGAACACCCGCAGTCAGAAAAAATCCACACCAGCACAAAGCGCTCACGCATAAACCCAGACTCAGACGCAAGTGTCTGGTGCTGAGGTTCAAAGCGGTGCGCAAAGCGGTCTGCATGGTGTCGTGTTCTGTCCCGTGTTCTATTTGGCTGGATCGGTCCCAAACATTGTCGTCTTGAGGGCTCTTAAGTCGCTCTATTTGTCATCAAGGCCTGGTCAAATTGGAGGCATCTGTGAAGCACATGCAGCACATGAAGCCCACGAAGCCCATGACACACGTGACGCCGTGCTTCATGGTCCAGTTTGACGCGCGCTTTGTAAGCCCTCTTAAACGGTGTGAATCTTTATTGGAACAAAGTTTGACCCCTGCAGATGTGTTTCCCGTCACACGTTACGGTTGAAGCTTGGGGCCAAGTGTTGCTTGGATGTGGCGTGGAAGACGTCTTTTGGGGGACTTGGGGACGCCTGGGTCGGGCCAGGGCGCTCTTTAAGTTTTTTCTCTAAGTCGATGAATTTTCACCAATTTTTGTCAAAAATAGGTGAAAATATCTCGCTGGCCCAATCCGAGCTCCCTCAGGACCCTCCAAAGAGCACTCATCCGAACCCCAAGCACGAATGACCGTTACTGTTGACATCTTGCAACGTTTGCCCTTGCTGAGCGCTTTGCCCAGGGTGACCTTGTCGGAGCTCTCCAAGGTGAGTGAGCTCAAAAGCTTCAACAAACGCGAGGTGGTGGTGAGCAAAGGCACCCAGCCCCAGCATTTGCTTTTTTTGCTGGACGGGCGCCTACAAGGGGTGGACTTCACCATGGACGGCAAAGAGGTGGGGGTGTTTTTTACCCAACCGGGTGACTTCTTTGGCGAGCTCGCCGTCATGGACCAAGAGCCCCACCCCGAGACCATCATCGCCATTGCCAAGTCCACCGTGGTGGCCGTGCCGCGCCTCTCTATTCGACCACTCCTCTTGGCCATGCCGGCTTTGGCCGAAGCGCTCACCTTGCGGCTGGCGAGCAAACTGCGCTTGGCTTCCACCCAGCGGCGCATTTTGGGGCTCACCAACCCCACCCAAAAAGTCTGCGCCCAGCTCTGGACCATGCTGCCCACCGGCCCCGCAGTCGGACAACAGCCGGCGACGATTTCGCAAATGCCCACCCACCAAGAGCTCGCCATCATGGTCAACGCGTCCAGAGAAACCGTCACCCGTGTGTTTCAGCAGTTGCTCCTCAAATCGGTGGTCAAGCGCGACGGCAACGACCTCATTGTTGTGAACCCGCAACTCTTGAAACACCTGAGCGAAGGGCAGACCTCACTGGACGCTTAACAGCCTAGTGCGGCGGCCTTGACCTTGACTAAGTGCAGGCTGGATGGCCGAATGAACCGGGTCAATGTGAACCTCCAATGAAGCCACCCTCAAGCTAAACCCAACCGAACCCAAGCCCCAGCAAAAACGCCGCTTGCTCACCCGGGCTTTGGCGCCAAAGGCCACACTTGAAGCCTTGGCGCATGCGCTCGATGGGGCTCTTCAAGGCCCGGATCTGTTGAAACCGGTCTCGAAGTGCGCGACTCGCTGGCGTCAAGTGGGGCGCCATGTCCTCGGTCGCGGCCAAATTGGTATCCATCCAGGCGCGGTAGCGCAATGCGGGGATATGGCGCAGTCTGGTCCACTGGGCGGCCAGGCCCCGTTGCGA
>CAISQQ010000418.1 GCA_903887655.1 uncultured Burkholderiales bacterium | reverse complement strand
TGTCTTTGAACTCAATGGCAGCGGCAGTGCCTTTGAAATCAAAACGGGTGCCGATCTCTTTGGCCGTGTTTTCCACGGCATTTTTGACTTCGACGAGGTTGGCTTCGCAAACGGTATCAAATGAGGGCATGTTGTGTGTTGAAAATAAATGACAAAAGCGGGGTCAATGCGACAATGCAGGACATGAACGTCTTACACCATCACTCCCTTCAATCCTATAACACCTTTGGCATTTTGGCTAGAGCCCAAAAAATGGTCCGCATCACCAGCACGCAGGATGTGACGGATGTCTTGAGCGACCCGGCATTGGCGAGCAGCCCCAAATTTGTGCTTGGTGGGGGCTCCAACCTCGTGCTCACCGGGGACGTGAGTGCCTTGGTCTTGAAGGTGGAGATCATGGGCCGCTCTCTCGTGTCTGAAGACGAGCGTGCTTACATTGTGCAGGCCCAAGCGGGGGAGGATTGGCACGATTTTGTCACCTGGACCCTTGCACAAGGCTGGCCCGGTCTTGAGAACTTGGCCCTGATTCCAGGCCGTGTGGGTGCTTGCGCTGTGCAAAACATTGGCGCCTACGGGGTGGAGTTGCAAGACCGCTTCCATGAGCTCGACGCCATCGATTTGCACACCGGAGAGTCCTTCACCTTGAACGCCGAGCAGTGCGCCTTTGGCTACCGGGACTCCATCTTCAAGCACGGCGCGGAAATGGCCGTGGACTTGGAACAACCCTTGGCGCCACATGCGGCACAACCCGCTGCCGCTTTGGCTCGAGCCCAGTGGTCGCCCAGTGCCTCGGGGGCCGACCCCTTCAAGCCTGCACCCATGGGCCTGGCCCACCGCACCTTGATCACCCGGGTGCGTTTTCGTTTGCCCAAAAAATGGCGTGCCGAGGTGAGCTACCAAGACTTGCAAAAGAAAGTGCGTCAAAGTGGCAATCCCAGCCCGAATGCGCAACAAATTTATGACTGGGTGTGTGCCATCCGGCGCGAGAAACTGCCCGACCCCAAGGTGCTGGGCAATGCGGGGAGTTTTTTCAAAAACCCCACGGTGAGCGCTGAACAGTGCCGCGACATCATTGCGCGTGAGCCCGGTGTGGTGCATTACCCGCTGCTCGATGGGCGCTACAAACTCGCCGCCGCTTGGCTCATCGATGCCTGCGGCTGGCGTGGCAAGACCATGGGTTTGGCGGGTGTTTTTGACAAACAAGCCCTGGTCTTGGTCAACCTCGGCACGCGCGATCTGCCCTGCACTGGCGGCGAGGTGATGACCCTGGCCAAGGCCATTCAGACCAGCGTTTATGAGCGTTTTGGCATTCGTTTGGAGCCCGAACCGGTGGTGCTTTGAGGCGAGGAATGGCGCGCCTTTGGCGCGCTCCTGGGTCCCCATTGGTGAAGCTGCTCGGCAGGTGTAATATCGGGTTTTGACATTGAGGAGCCCCACCATGAGACCGATTCGATTGCCCGCTGCGTTGTCTGTTGTTCCATTGAGCCTGACGCTGGCACTGACGTTGACACTTGTGGCCCCTGTGGCCACTTGGGCCCAGTCCTACCCCAACAAGCCCATTCGCTTGCAAGTGCCCTTTGCCCCAGGGGGCACCACCGACATCGTGGCACGCATCATTGCCGAGCCCTTGGGTCGGGTCTTGGGGCAATCGGTCGTGGTGGAGAACAAACCCGGTGGTGGCGGTGTCGTGGGGGCCAATGAAACGGCCAAGGCCATCCCTGACGGCTACAACCTGGGGGTGGCCACGGTCTCGACCACGGCGGCCAACCCAGCCATCAACCCCAAAACCCCCTACAACCCCTTGAGCGACTTCACCCCCATCATCAATGTGGCGGCCACCCCCAATGTGATCGCGGTCAACCCCAAGTTCCCCGCCACCGATTACGCCACGTTCATCGCCGAGCTCAAGAAAAATCCTGGCAAGTACGCTTATGCCTCGTCGGGGACGGGCGGTATTGGACACTTGCAAACCGAGCTCTTTAAAAGCCTCTCGGGCACCGAGCTCACCCACATTCCTTACAAAGGCGCGGGGCCTGCCTTGAACGACACCGTCGCGGGTCAAGTGCCCCTGATTTTTGACAATCTGCCCTCCGCCTTGCCCTTCATCAAAGAGAATCGATTGGTGGCCATTGTCGTGGCGGCGCCCGAGCGTTTGAAAGTCCTCCCCAACACCCCCACCTTCAAAGAGGTGGGTCTTGAAGCGGTCAATCGCATGGCCTATTACGGCATCTATGGCCCCAAAGGGCTGCCCAAAGAGGTGGTCGATAAAATTTACGCGGGGGTTAAAAAAGTGCTCGAAGACCCCGCTGTCAAACACCGCATTGAAGACACCGGCTCCTTGATCGTGGGCAACACGCCGGAGCAATTCGCCGCACAAATCAAAGCCGAGTTCGAGGTTTATAAGCGCGTGGTGGATACACAAAAGTTAAGCCTTGATTGAACCCTTCAGAGCCGACTCTGGGCGTTGGGCGCTCAAGGCGACCCGCCTCACTCAGGCGCGCGCGCTCAGGCAGACGCTCGTGGCGGTGACGCTTGAGCCCATCGTCGAAGAGTTCTTGAACGCCTTGTGGCTTCAAGACGGTTTGTCCGACCTCACCTTGAGTGCCTACCGCCAAGATCTCTTGGGTTTGAGTGAGTGGCTTGGCACTCAGGCTTGCGGCCTCACCTTGGTGACGGTGCAAGAGTCCACGCTCAATGCCTACTTTGCGGCCAAGCACGCCCAAACCCGCGCGACCACGGCCAACCGGCGCTTGAGTGTGCTGCGCCGCTTTTACCGCTGGGCCCAGCGCGAGGGCAAGGTCCCCGAGGACCCGACCGTGCGGCTGCTCTCGCCCAAGCAGCCCTTGCGCGTGCCCAAGGTGCTCAGCGAGGCGCAGGTCGACGCCTTGCTCGCGGCCCCCGACATCCAAACCCCACTGGGCGTGAGGGACCGCACCATGCTCGAGTTGCTCTACGCCAGTGGCCTGAGGGTGAGTGAGTTGGTCGGGCTCAAGGTCTATCAAGTCGCTCTCCAAGAAGGGGTGGTGAACGTCCTGGGTAAAGGTCAAAAAGAAAGACTCGTGCCCTTTGGCGAGGTCGCTGGGGACTGGTTGCAGCGCTACTTGGGTGAGGCCCGTGCCGAGATCTTGAAGGGCCAATCCCAAGAGGCCTTGTTTGTCACCCAGCGCGGCTCGCGCGTGGGCCAAGCCATGTCGCGGGTCATGTTTTGGTCGCTCATCAAGCGCTACGCCTTGAGTGCAGACATCAAGTCGCCCATCTCCCCGCACACCTTGAGGCACGCGTTTGCCACGCATTTGCTCAACCATGGCGCAGACCTGAGGGCGGTTCAAATGCTCTTGGGGCATGCCGATATTTCCACCACCACCATCTACACCCATGTGGCCAAGGAGAGACTCCAGGCCTTGCACGCGGCCCATCACCCGCGCGGCTGACGGGGCTCGCCGTGCTGGTTCACCCCAGCGCCTTCACGGCGCGAGTCGCTCGAGCTCGAGGTCGTTAAAGCCGGCTTGGCGGCGCGCGAGCAAATTGAACGGCGGCCTTAACTTGGGGGCGAGATAGGTGATGGCGAGCTCTTCGCTGTGGCGTGAGGGGTCCACGCCCGCGCGTTGGCACAGCCAGTTGTACCAGCGGTTGCCCACCAAGACGTGGGTCACCTCGTCGCGCAAGATGGTGTCCAAAATACCCGAGGCCTTCGCGGCGTGGGGGGAGTCCAAGGTCTTGAGTTTGACTTGGATTTGGGGGGTGGCGTCCAGGCCTCTCGCCTCCAGAACGCGTGGCACCAAGGCCATGCGGGCGAGGGGGTCGTGGCGGGTTTTTTGGCACATCTCCCACAAACCATCGTGCGCGTCAAAGTCCCCGTACGCGTGCCCCATCTCTTGGAGCAAGGACTCGAGCATGGCAAAGTGGGTGGACTCCTCATACGCCACGCGCAGCCAGTCCAGGTAGTAGTCCTGGGGCAAGCCGGTAAATCGCCACACCGCATCCAGCGCCAAATTGATGGCGTTGAATTCAATGTGACACACCGAATGCACCAAGGCGGCCAAGCCCTGAGGGCTGGTGAGCTTTCTGGAGGGCACGTGTTTGGGGGGTTTGAGCGTTGGCCGCGCGGGTCTGCCCACAGCGCACTCGGGGCTGAGCACCACTTGGGGGTCAATCGACCACTGGGGACGCTGGGACCAAAGCGCTGCCAAGGCGCGGACTTTGGCGCTGGGCTCGCGCATGGCGAAGATGTCTTGGCACAGGGGTCTGATCGCTTGCATCCAGTCATTGTAAGATGCGGCATGGGCGTGCAGGTCAAGGCGCTCCAGTCTCTGGGCTTCCCATGTGGGGTGCCCATTCATCCCCTCTTTCTTCAAGGTTTCTGTCATGACGCTATACCGATTAGGGCAAGACGCTCCCTCAGTGGCCGAGGGCGCCTGGGTTGCGCCCGGTGCCCACCTCATGGGCAAGGTGCACTTGGCCAAGAATGCGAGCGTGTGGTTTGGTGTCGTCGCGCGCGGTGACAGCGAAGCACTCAGCATTGGGGAGGGCTCCAATGTGCAAGACGGCAGTGTGTTGCACTCCGACATCGGCTACCCCCTAACGATTGGCGCCATGGTCACCGTGGGTCACCAATGCATGCTGCACGGCTGCACCATTGAGGACGGCAGTTTGATTGGCATGGGGTCGACCATTTTGAATGGCGCGCGCATTGGCAAGAACTGTTTGGTCGGTGCGGGCTCACTGGTGACCGAGGGCAAGGTGTTTCCTGAGGGCTCCATGATCATGGGCTCGCCCGCCAAGGTGGTGAGAGCGCTCACGAGCGAACAAATCGAGGGTTTACAAAAAGCCGCCCTGAGCTACATCAACAACGCCTCTCGCTTTGCCCACACCCTGGTGGCCTTGCCAGAGG
>CAISQQ010000417.1 GCA_903887655.1 uncultured Burkholderiales bacterium | reverse complement strand
TCGGGCACGTCGGGGATTTTGCTGGTGAGTCGCTCTGCAAAGAAAGCGTGGCGCATGGCTTTGCACTGGGGCGTGCCCATGAGCTCGATGAACAAACGCCGCTCGGCTTTCATACCCTCCTCAAAGGGCAGGGTGCAAGCGGCCTCAAAGCTCTCGACCAAAGCGCGTGCTGCGGGGTAGTGGGGGGCCGTGGCTTGAACTGTGTTTTTGGCAAAACTCAAAAAGGCATGGTGATGGGGGTAGTCGACCTTCAAGTCGCATAGGCGCGGCAAGGGTTTCTTTTGAGCCAACACAGCCTGCAAGTAAGCGATGGCGCCAGCGACAAACGGCCCCTCGATCAAGCGGTCGACCACACCCAGGCGGGCGAGCTCAGGGCCTTTGATTGCGTCGCCCTTGAGGATGAAATTGAACGCCGCCTCCATGGGGATGAGTCTGGGTAACTTCTGGGTGCCGCCGGCTCCTGGGATCAAACCGAGTTTGATCTCGGGCAGTGCCACACTGGCGCTTGGGCCACAGATGCGGTGGTGGCAAGCGAGCGTGAGCTCAAAGCCCCCGCCCATGCAGGTGCCCTCCAGGCCTGCCACCACGAGTTTCTTCGAGGACTCGATCAGCTCAATGAGGGACATGAGGCTGGGTTCGGCACGCCCTTGGGGCTTGTCAAATTCGGAGATATCGGCGCCCCCACTGAAGACGCGGGCGCTGCCGGTGAGCAATATAGCCTCGATGTCGGGGCTCGACATGGCCTCGTTTAAAGCGTCAAAGAGTGCTCTTCTCAGCGCCAGCCCCAAGCTGTTGACGGGCGGATGGTTCATGGCAACCGCAAGGATGCGATCATGCCGCGTGAGGGTTAACAAACTCATGACGTCTCCAAAGGATTCAACTCAACTCAATTCAATTCAATTCAATTCAACTTAATTCACTTGTGGGCCAGAGGCAAGGGGGGGCGTTCAATTCATCCAGCGCTCAAGAGGTGGGACCCCCAGGGTCGTTCAAGCCCGGGTAACGATTGGGCTTGGATGAAGGTCCCCGTCAGGTTCTTGCTCACCTGGGGGCCTGGGGAAGTCAATCCTTGGCGCTGGGGTTCTCGGCCACCAATTTGGACCAATAGCTGTGATCGCGCTGGACCATCTTGGCAAAGTCAGCGCTCGAACTCAGCACCACATTGGCGCCGATGGCGCTCATTGCAGACTGCAGCTGTGGGTCCTTGCCGACTTTGGCGATGGCGCTTGCCAGTTTGCTCACCACTTCCTTGGGCAGCTGTGCGGGCCCAAAAAATCCTTGCCAGCCGTCTTGGATGAAATCGGGGTAGCCACTTTCAGAGAAGGTGGGCACTTGCGGCAAGACGGTGGATCTGGAGGTGGCCACCACCGCCAGGGGCACGATGGAGCCCGCCTTCACGTAGGACGCGACGCTGGGCACGGTGACCATCACCAAGGGAATTTGGCCGCCCAACAAATCAGTGACGGCGGGAGCTCCCCCCTTGTAGGCCACGTGAATGAATTCGAGGTGGGTGGCTTTGCCAAACTGCATGAGCGTCAAGTGCTGCATGGTGCCGTTGCCGGGCGTGCCGTAGGCCAAGGGTTTGGTTTTGAGCAAGGCCATGAGTTCGGTGAGGGAGTTCACTTTGAGTGCGGGGCTGGCGGCAAGCACCATGGGCAAGGAGACCACCTGAGCGATGGGGCTGAATTCCTTCACCGGGTCGTAGGCGGAACCTCGCGTTTGCGCCGCATTGATCGAGATGCTGCCCGGCTCACCCAGGAGCAAGGTGTAGCCATCGGGTGCTGATTTCGCCACAAAACTAGCGGCCAATGCGCCGCCGGCACCGGGTTTGTTGTCCACGATGACTTGTTGGCCGATTTCCCCCGAGAGTTGCGTGGCAAAAGTTCGGGCCACCATGTCGGTGGGACCACCTGGGGCAAAGCCCACCCACAGGTGGATGGTTTTTTGTGGCCAGGTGGTTTGTGAAAACGCTGTGGCGCTGCCCAGCAACAAGGCCGCCCAAAGGAGTCGGCGAGCCAAGGTCGGTGCGCGCGCGAGTGTTGCTGTCAAGGTTGTTGTCATGGTGGTCATCTTGGAAGTGAAGGGGTGGTTGAGTTGCTGAAAATTTTGCCGGGGTTCATGATGCCCAGTGGATCCAAAGCGCGTTTGATCTGGCGCATCAAATCGACCGCGTCTTCACCAATTTCTGCGATCAAGAAGTCCATTTTGTGAAGCCCAATGCCGTGCTCGCCACTGCAAGTGCCGTCCATCGACAAGGCGCGCATGACCAATTGGTGGTTGAGCACTTCAGCGCGTGCGCGCTCTTGAGCGCTCTCGGGGTCGATCAGGTAGCCGAAATGAAAGTTGCCGTCGCCCACATGGCCCACCAAGAAATACGGCAGGCCGCTCGCGTTGGCTTCTTCCACCGATTGGAGTAAGCAGTCGGCAAGTCTGCTGATGGGCACACACGTGTCGGTGCTGATCACCCGCTTGCCCGGGTGAGACTGCAAGGCGGCGAAGTAAGCGTGGTGCCGAGCCGTCCACAGTTTGCTGCGTTCTTCGGGGGTGTGGGCCCATTCAAAGTCGCTGCCGTGGTGCTCGCGTGCAATGGCGTTGACGGCACTGATTTGTTCTTGAACACCCGTGGGGCTGCCATGGAACTCCATGAGGAGAAGGGGCGCCTCTTTGAGCGTGAGATTGGCATGGCGGTTGACCATGGCAACGCTCATCGCATCGATCAACTCGACTCGGGCAATGGGGATGCCCATTTGAATGATTTCGATGGTGGTGCTCACCGCCTGCGCAATGCTCTCGAACGAACACACCGCGGCCATGATGGCTTCGGGCTGAGGGTGCACTTTGAGGGTGATCTCGGTGATGATGCCAAGCGTCCCCTCCGAGCCCACGAACAAGCGCGTCAAGTCGTAGCCCGCACTCGACTTTTTGGCCCGGGTGCCGGTGCGCACGGTTTGAGCGCTGGCGGTGACGACTTCGAGCGCGAGCACGTTTTCTCGCATGGTGCCGTACCTCACCGCATTGGTGCCACTCGCGCGGGTCGCCGTCATCCCGCCAATGGAGGCGTCGGCACCGGGGTCAATGGGAAAGAAAAACCCAGTGTGTCGCAAGGCGTCGTTGAGGGCTTTTCTTGTGATGCCCGGCTGCACCGTGACCGTGAGGTCTTCGGTGTTGATGGACAAGACCGCCTTCATGTTGGAGAGGTCCACGCTGATGCCGCCTTGAACGGCCAGCAAATGGCCTTCCAGCGACGAGCCCACGCCAAAGGCAATCACGGGGGTGCGGTGTTGGCTGGCCAGCGCCACCACGCGTTGCACTTCCGCGGTGCTGTTGGCATAGACCACCGCTTGGGGCGGCTCGACAGAAAAGGACGACTCATCCCGGCCGTGGTGCTGCCTCACCGCCATCGCCACCGAAAAGCGCTCCCCAAACTCGAGCTTCAACGCGTCTTGCAAGGCCGCGGGGAGCTCGGAGCGCTCGAGGCTCGCAGACTCGCTCGAGTGGGCAGTGTCACCGGCAGCGTCATGGGCAACGGCTTGGGCATGGGCTAGCGCTTCGGCGTTCAGGGCAGCGGGTGAGTTCACGCTCAGGGTCTTTCTTTGAAATTCAAAGGGGCTTTCACACCACTTTAAAGAACCGCAGGTGCACGCTCTCGG
>CAISQQ010000416.1 GCA_903887655.1 uncultured Burkholderiales bacterium | reverse complement strand
ACTGGGCCTTGGTGATGATGTGGATGTGGATGTCGGCAATGAGTGGTCTATTGGCCTAGGCCTTCAGGCTCAGTGGCGCAACGCCTGACACCGACTGAGGTCCAACCCCATGCACGCGAGCGACACGCCCCCACTATACTCACAGGCAGTGCCTTGCCCATTGACAAAGCCCACTCACCACGGAGACACTCACAACCATGCGCATCCCTGCCTGGAGCCAATCGCTCAAAGCCCAACCCACCGATTTGGTCGACGCCATCAAAGCCCGACGCGGTGGCACCCTCATCAACTTGGACCACACCTTGCTTTGGAGCGAGCCCGTCGCACGGGGCTGGAATGTGTTTCTCAAAGAAGTTCGCACGGGACTGGGCACGTCCAGAAAACTGCGCGAGATCGGCATCTGCACGGTCGCCTTGCTAACCGGCGCGCATTACGAATACCACCACCATGCGCCTGATTTTTTGGCTGCTGGTGGCACCCAAGCCGAGCTCGACGCCTTGGCCCGGGTAGTCAAAGGCGACGCCAGACAAGCCATCACCGACCCCGATCTCGATGAGCAGTCGCGCTTGGTCATTCAGTACGCCGCACAAATGACCCAAGACGTGCATATTCAAGACGCCCTCTTTGAGTCCTTGAAGCAGCACTTTGACACGACTGAAATTGTCGAGCTCACCACCGCCATTGCCACCTACAACATGGTGGCCAGACTGCTGTTGGCTTTGAAAGTCACCCCCGAGTCCTGAGACGCCTGAAGAGGGGGGTGATCCCCCCCGGAAGACGCCTCTTAATCGGCCACGATGTTGTTGTCTTTCACCACCTTGGCCCAGATGTCCATTTGTGACTCGATGAAGGTCTTGGCTTTGTCCACCGAGCCGCCCACCACATCAATACCCTGGGCGTCGAGTTTTTGCGCGACCTCTGGGTTTTTGAGGGCCTTGTTGAGCTCCTCATTCATGCGCCGCACAATGTCTGGCGGTGTCTTGGCCGAGGCCAGCACCGCCCACCAAGCCGGCGCATCAAAGCCGGGAAAACCATTTTCTGCCACCGTGGGCACATCGGGCAAATCGCTGGCCCGACGCGTGCTGGTGACGGCAAGCGCGCGCATTCTCTTGCTGTCCAAGTGCGGCTTGGTCACAAAAACCGAGCCGATCGACAAGGGCACGTGACCGGCGATGGCGTCGTTCATCAAAGGACCACCCCCTTTATAAGGGATGTGGTTGAAACTCACCTGGGCATTTTTACCCAACAGCGTCATGGCCAAATGCCCCAATGACCCGTTGCCGATGGTGCCAAAACTCACATTTTTGTGGGCCTTGGCCGCATCGATCACGTCCTTGAAGGTTTTGTACTCCGAGCCAGCGAAGGTCGCGAGCACCATTGGGGACGTGCCCACCAAGATGAGCGGCACCAAATCGCGTTTGCTGTCGTAGGGCAGGCTGGGGATCAAGCTTGGGTTCACACCATGGGTGTCAAACACCACGGCGAAGGTGTAGCCATCGGCCGGTGCATTGATCACTGAAGCGGTGCCGACGGTGCCCGACGCCCCTCCGCGGTTGTCCACAATGACACTTTGACCGAGCTGGGTCTGCAGGGGTTGCGCCAAAATACGCGCCACTTGGTCGACGGAGCCGCCCGGGGGAAACACCGCCACGAGCTTGATGGCTTGCTTGCTGGGCCAGGCCTGGGCGAGCGCCGCCAAGGGGCAGCTGAGCGTGAACATCACAGCCAGCCCCGCACTGATGAGAAGGGCCTCGAGCTTTTTGGGGCGGCGGCTATTGCCCGAGTAGGGCAGCCTGGAACTGCTTTTAAATAAGGCCAGCAGCTTGTGCTGAAGGGTGGGTCTTGGATTCATCTTGTCGGTCTCCGTGGGAACTGTAGTGGTTATTTTTAGGAGGATTGTGACACCGTTTTGAGCTCGGGTCTTGCCTGCCCCCTTTCATTGCCATGGCAGACCCGGGGTCTGGACAAGAACTCGCAAGGAACGGATTGTTAGCGGCGGGCCCATGCACCTTCTTTTCTGGGCCGCTCTACAATGAACGATCCGCCTTTTTTGAACCTTTTTTTCAACGCCCATGACACGCCGACACCACCACCTGCACGCCCCCACCGCGGTCGCTCCCGCTCAACACGCGGTGAGCTTGGTGTGGGGGCGAGATCACGCCAAGCGCTTTGAGGTGTTGATGACCCAACGCTCCAGCCAAGCGCGCTTTGCCCCGGGGGCCTATGTGTTCGCTGGCGGCAAACTCGACGAAGCCGACCACGACTACGCCCAGCATTATTTGGCACAGGCGCGTTCGAGCCCTCGCCCATCATCCCCACCAGACAAAGTTGCCGCATACCCATTTCGTCCCGACCAAACCTTGGCGCAGCTGAGCCAGGCGGCGGCCGCTTTGCGTGAAAGCTTTGAGGAGGTTGGGCTCGTGATCCTCAACGACGCCCACGGCAAACGCTTGAGCGGTGAGGACATCTGGGGCCCCAAGGGTCTTGAGCAACACCGCCCGCTCTACCCTCAACTGAGCGCGCGCAACTGGCACTTGGCCCTGGAGAGCCTTTACGTCATGTGCCACTGGGTGACCGATCGAGACCTGCCCATTCGCTTTGATGTGCCGTTTTTGTGGGCCCAGGCGCCACTGGACCAAACCCCCCAGGTCACCGGGGGCGAGCAAGTCAATGCGGTCTGGCTCGAGCCCCAAGAGGCCTTGAAGCGCTACCACGCCAAAACCTTGCACTTGGTCTACCCCACCCTCAAAACCCTCCAACGTTTGGAGCGTTTTACCAGCAGCGAAGCGGTGTCCGAGGCCTGCAGCGACAACCAAGCCTGGTTCAGCTCCACACCGCGTGGGGGTTTTGTGTCGGGACAAGAGACCCGCTACATGGAGCATGAAGGCCCTTACGGAGAGCTCGCCCTTGTGTGCCCCGAGGGCCAACTCAAACACAGCCTGGACTGGCAAAGCGATGCAGCGGTGCCTCTCCTCAAAAACCTGCACCGCTTGACCGCCCCCAACCCAGGCCTCATGACAGGACCGGGCACCAACACCTATATCGTGGGTTCGCGCGCGAGTGGATTCATCGTGATCGATCCGGGTCCCGCCCTGGCCCAACACTTGGAGCGGGTTTGTCTCTTCACCCAAGGCGACATCCGCGCCATCGTTTGCACCCACTCCCACGCCGACCACTCGCCTGGCGCCAAACCCCTCCAAGCCATGTGTGCGAGAACCCCACCCATCCTGGGGCTGTCCTCCCAGGCCACCGCCCGGGACGCGCATTATTTTGTGGCCGAGCGTGAACTGTCGATGAACGAGCGGCTGCAATTGGTCGACGGCTTGCCCGCTGAAACAGGGCTGAACATCTATTTGAATGGCGAGGGTGGAAGCGTTGAGAAAGAAGCCACGAGCCACACCTTGCGGGTGATCCACACCCCCGGTCATGCGGCCAATCACCTGTGCTTGGTCTTGGAAGAAGAAGGCATTTTGTTCAGTGGTGACCACATTTTGAATGGCAGCACCACCATCGTCGATCCCCCCGATGGATGCATGACGGCCTACTTGAATTCGCTCGACACATTGAGCGCCCTTTGCGAGTCAGACCACCTGGAATTCATTGCCCCAGCCCACGGACACGTGATGGGCAACTACCGCGGCGCGCCCCATGGCCCCGCGCAGATCATCGCTCAGCTCAAGAATCACCGCTTGAAACGAGAAGCCAAGATCAAAGACGTGATGCTCGCCCACCCGGATAAGAGCCTGAACGACTGGGTCAAATGGGCGTACGACGATGTGCCCGAGCGTTTGTGGCCCGCCGCCATGCGGTCCTTGACAGCGCACGTCAAGCGCCTCTTGGAGATGGGGCTCGACATCCACCCAAGTCCCGAGCTATTGAAAGCCTTGGGGCTCAAGGATGCCCAAGATCCCCTGCCTTGAGGCACCAAGCTCAGCGAAAAAAAAGTGTGAAGCCTGCCGATACGCCGGATTCTGT
>CAISQQ010000415.1 GCA_903887655.1 uncultured Burkholderiales bacterium | reverse complement strand
GAATAAAAATCCCAGAAATTTCTGGAAAGCCTATGAGTATATCAGCTCCCTTGAAATGGGGCAAGCTTAAAATTCCAGGCCAATCACGTCGGAGTTAGTGTTTACTTACTTTATCCAAAGCCGAACAGCGTCCCAGGCTCGACCAAAAATCGAGGCTTGATCAACGCCCTTGAGGGCCAGCAAAGGCAACACCGTCAGCTCAGTGCCCCCCAATTTGAGGTGCATTTGTGCAACAGGTGCATCGAGTTGGATGGGGGCCACCAAGGGGTCTTTGAACTCAATTTGGGTACTGATTTGCTTGGCCTGACCCAGTGGTACCGACACCACAATCGGTTCATGGCGCCCAACGCCCACCTCATTGTCTTGCCCTTTCCACAAACGCAACTGCGTGACGGCTTGGCCTGCATTGAAGAGTTTGATGGGCTCAAAGACCGAGAACCCCCAGTTCAAGATCTTTTGCGCTTCAGCAGAACGGGTGCTCTCGCTGCTGGCTCCCAGCACCACCACCAACAAACGATGGCCCGCCAGGTTGGGGGCATCGCGCTTGGCCGTGGCAATCATGCAGTAGCCTGCTGCGTCGGTGTGTCCGGTTTTAAGCCCATCCACCGTGGGGTCCCTAAAGAGAAGCGTGTTGCGGTTGGTGTCGTTGGCAGCGGGGGTGCCGGGGTAGCGGTATTTTTTCATGGCATAGTAGCCAACGTATTGTGGAAAGTCTTGGATCAAATGCTGCGCCAAGATCGACAAATCGTGTGCGGTGGTGAGGTGGCCCGGCGCTGGAAGGCCTTCTGGATTTTTATACACCGTGGCGGTCATCCCCAAACGCCGAGCCTGCTCGTTCATGAGCTCGACAAAGCGCTCGACATTGCCACCCACCCCTTCTGCCAACGCGACAGTGGCGTCGTTGCCCGACTGCACAATCATGCCCTTGATCAAGTCTTCCACTGGCACTTGCATCTTGGGGTCGATGAACATCCGTGAACCCGGCATCTTCCAAGCCCTCACCGAAACCGGGAATGTTTGATCAAGCCGTATTTTTTGACTCTTCAAGGCATCAAAGACCAAATAAGCCGACATGAGTTTGGTCAAGGACGCGGGCTCGACTTGTTCGTCCGACAAGTGCTGTGCCAACACTTGATGGGCACTGACATCGACCAACAAATAAGCGTGAGCATCAACCTCGGGGGGGGTGGGCACTTGTGCGGTTGCCGACGAGGCCCAAACCGCAGCGCAAAAGAGCCCCATCGTTGACCATCTTTTTAAATTGTCCATGGAAACATACCCGTTCTAAAAAATTTATCGGTTGACAACGGCTGTGGCCATCACCTCACATGCCGCATCACCAAGCCCTTTAACAAAGGGAGTTGGCCATGGAAAAAGTGGCCTGTTTGGGGCACAACGCAAACAGGCATCACTGGCTCTTGTGCCCACGCCATCACGTCCGCCAAGGGCACGACATCGTCGTCTTGCCCATGGATGAGCAAGGTGTTGTGATGCAGGGCCACATCCAGTTTGGGGACCTCAAAGCGTGAAACGGCCAACCCAACCAAAACCACCCGGTCAATGGCCCGCTTGGGCAGCAACTGCACAACAGCTTTGGCAGTGATCATGGCTCCAAAAGAAAAGCCGCCCAAGGCCAAGCGCCCGGTAGGCGCCATTTGCGCGATCACACTCAACAAGTCATCCAACTCGCCCAAAGCGTTGTCGTACACTCCACTGCTTTGTCCCACACCTCTGAAATTAAATCGCAACACATCCCAACCCGCTTGTGTAAAAGCACGGGCCATCGTTTGGACCACCTTGTTGTCCATGGTGCCGCCATGAAGTGGATGGGGATGGCTCAAAACAGCCGTGCCTTTGGCCAAGCTGTCTTTTGACTCGGGCATGCGCTGCGCAGCGTCCTTCAATACCTCGAGCTGTCCGTGCTCGACGGGCAAGAAGATTTTTTGTGAGGCGGAGTTCAAGGATTCAACGCCCCACCTCTTTGGGCAACAAGAGACGTTCAACGGGTTTGTTCTCGAGCAAATGACTTTGCACAATCTCATCGATGTCTTCTTGGTCCACATAGGTGTACCAAAGCCCCTCGGGGTAGACCACCAAGACAGGTCCACCCGCACAGCGATCCAAACAGCCCGCCTTGTTGACCCTCACGCCGCCTGGCCCTGAAAGGCCCAGGGACTTGACTTTTTTCTTGCAAAAATCAAACGCACCTGTGGCATTGTGCTGAGCACAAGCGCCTTGGCCATCTTGACGTTCGTTCAAACAAAAAAAGACGTGATGCTTGTAATAGGATTGGGTGTTCATGCTGGCATTTTAAGTCTTCTGCCCCGCTTCTTGAGAAGATTTTATGGCTCACCCGGGGTTTCGCTGTTGACGGGGTTGGAGCAAGTGCAGCAACATCAAGCCCGTGACCATGTAGGGCCAAAGCCAACCGATCCATTGCGCCAAACCGTTGAAGCGAACATACCGACCCTGCTCCCAGGTTTGAAGGGTCTGCGCCAAATACACGTCTTGATCGAACAAATTGACCAAAAAGATGTGCGTCAGCAGGACCGACAACAGCACCCATTGATTCACCCAGGTCGATAGCTTTGCCACCCCATAAGCCAAGGTACAAGCCAGCATCAGACTGATCAATACTTTTGCATTAACCCAAGACGTCACATGGGCCCAGCCATAGGTCAACTCAGTCGACAAAACGCTCACGCCAACGGCCGTGATCATCAGCACCACCAACACCCAGCGCCTTTGATGAGGCGTGGCCACAATCGCGTTGGCCAATAAGCAAGGGATCAATAAACCACTCAAGGTGGACAAAAAAGAAATGCTTTCCCGCCATGGCCCCGCCAATGCATGCAATTGGCCCATGCTCTCAGTAGGCATCCAGGACCAGACAAACAACCCCTCAAGCTTGGGGTGCATGCGCAACAACATTTGTCCGGTCACAAAGGGCGCCCCAGACGGAAACAAAAGTGCAAATGGCCACATGAATAAACTCACCATCAGCCACACCGAATCGGGCACCAACCAGCGCTCTCGCGTTTGGCGCCAACCTTCAATCCAACCCGCGCGGTTGAACACCACACAAACCAAGACCCCAGCAAGCGCCCCCAATACATTGAGGACAAAGTCCATGATGGACGGCACCCTCGTGGGCAAATAAGTTTGTAGCGACTCCATGGTGACCGACAACAAAACAGCGCCCATCCAAAACCAGGGCCACCGAATGG
>CAISQQ010000414.1 GCA_903887655.1 uncultured Burkholderiales bacterium | reverse complement strand
TTGAACCAATCGAGTCGAGGCACCGACAAAAACGCCGCCTTGGTGAACTTGCACTTGGCTTGCGGGCAAATTGGCAAGCCAGGCGCAGGCCCCTTCTCACTCACTGGTCAACCCAATGCCATGGGTGGACGAGAGGTGGGCGGTCTTTCCAATTTGCTCAGCGCCCACCGCGATTTGGCCAATCCATTGCACCGCGAAGAAGTGGCTCGCTTGTGGGGCGTGAAATCTGTGCCCTCCAAACCTGGGAAAACCGCTGTTGAGATGTTCCAAGCGGCAGCCGACGGTGAGATCAAAGCCCTTTGGATTGCGTGCACCAATCCTGCTCAATCCATGCCCGACCAAAAAACGGTCAGGCGTGCGCTGCAACGCTGCGAATTCGTGGTCCTCCAAGAAGCCTTCATACACACGGCCACCATGCCCTTTGCCCATTTGGTGCTACCAGCGACCACTTGGGGAGAGAAAGACGGCACGGTGACCAATAGCGAGCGTTGCATCTCACGGGTGCGACAAGCCGTTCAAGGACCGGGCCAAAGTTTGGACGACTGGCGCATTGTGGTGAACTTGGCAAGGCGATTGGAACGAGACCCGGTGTTTCAACACCAGCAAACGGGCATGGGGACTCTATTTCCCTATGAAAACGCCGAATCGATTTGGCTTGAACACCGGGAATCAACCCGTTCGCGCGATTTGGACATCACCGGCCTCACCTATGAAATGTTAGAAGCAACTCCAGCTCAATGGCCTTTCCCACAAGGGGCTCAGTCGGGCAAGAAACGACTTTATGAAAACGGCGACTTCCCCACTCTTGATGGGAAAGCGCACTTTGCCAACGTTAGCTACAAAGCCACCGCTGAGCTGAGAGAATCTCGCTACCCGTTTGCCCTCAATACAGGTCGACTTCGAGACCAGTGGCATGGCATGAGTCGCACTGGACTCGTGAGTAAACTCTTTGGGCACGTGCCCGAGCCCGTGATCGAACTCAACCCTCAAGACATGGACAAAAACGGCTGGAAAACAGGTGACTTGCTCCACGTGACCAGCAAGCGTGGCTCCATCGTGGTCAAAGCCTTGGGCAGTACCGAAATGGCCCTCACCCAAGCCTTCATGGGAATGCACTGGGGGGAAGAATTCATCTCCGGGCGCTCCAATACCGGCGAGCCATTGGCTGGCGTGAATGCACTCACCCCCTCGAGCTATTGCCCAGTCTCCAAGCAGCCAGAACTCAAATATTCGGCTGTTCGGATTCTCAAAGCGCAAATGGGCTGGAGTCTGCTGGCAGCGACTTGGGTTCACCAGGACCAGGTCCAAATCATGCGCACTCAACTGCGCGCGTTCATGCCCCAATTCGAGTTCGCGACTTGCGTGCCTTTTGGTCAAGAACGCACAGGACTGCTCTTTAGAGCTGCCAACAGTGAGCCACCGCCACCAGAGTGGGTTGAGCAAATCGAGGCGATCTTGGGCCTCAATGTGGCCCAAGTGATTCATTACGAAGATGCCAAAAACAGCCTCAGAAGACGATTTTTGATCTCCAAGGATGATTGCACTCAAATCGAGGGGTTTTTAATCAGTGGCAAAGACACCGAGCGCAGCGAGTCTTGGATTCAAGAGCTCATGCAAAGTCAAGGAAGTGCCAAAGGACTCAACCGAGCCCTGTTGCAGGGCAAAAAACCCGCCTCACCCTCGTCTTCCAGCGCCATTCGCTCGAGCCCCTACATTTGCACATGCGTGGGGGTGCAACGCCATGAGATTGACCAGCACCTTCAACTCCAAGCCAAAACCAACGACACCTCTTGGAGCGCCATGACATGCTTAGAAGACTTGCAGCGAACACTCCACTGCGGCACAGAATGTGGCTCTTGCGTGCCTCAACTCAAACGCATCATTGAAAATTCTCCCTCCAGCGCCTTGGTGCCATTGCCATAGAACTAGCGTCGAAACCACTGGTCAAAAAAAAGGGACAATCTGGGGATGGGAATCAGTCAATACATCAAAGAAATAGGTCGAGGCAAGGAAGGCGCTCGGGCACTGAGCCGGGAGCAAGCGAGCGACCTCATGGGCCAAATTTTGGAGGGCGAGGTGAGCGACTTGGAGTTGGGCGCTTTTTGCATGGCCATGCGCATCAAGGGTGAAACGCCACAAGAATTGCTCGGTTTTTTAGAGTCCATTCAAACCCGCATCAACACCGTGACACTCGACCCCGCTTGTGACAAACCCGCGATTGTCATCCCGAGCTACAACGGTGCACGTCGCTTGCCACTGCTCACCCCACTATTGGGGGGCTTGCTGCAACGAGCTGGCTTTCCTGTGTTGATCCATGGTCATGCCTCAGAGGATCAACGGGTGAGTTGTGAGTCCGTCTTTCAAG